>CANPZA010000042.1 GCA_947588915.1 uncultured Clostridia bacterium | reverse complement strand
CATAGGAGAGTGGGCATTTTCTGGATGTAGTAGTCTAGAAGAAATAAATATTCCAGAAGGAGTAACAAGCATAGGAGAGCGTGCATTTGAGGATTGTAGTAGTTTAACAGCTATAAATGTAGATAATAATAATATGAAGTATAAAAGTGAGGATGGGATATTATTTAGTAAAGATAAGACAGAAATCAAAAAATATCCAGAAGGAAAAAAAGAAACCAGTTATTCAATACCACAAGAAGTAACAAGTATAGGAGAATATGCATTTTCTGGATGTAGTAGTTTAGAAAGAATCGAAATACCAAGTAGTATGGCACATATACATTATGATGCATTCAATAATTGTAGTAGTTTAGAAACAATAGAAATTCCAAGTAATGTAACAAGCATAGGAAGTGAAGCATTTTGGAAATGTAGTAGTTTAAAAGAAATAAATGTAGATATTAATAATACAAAATATGAAAGTGATGAAGGAGTATTATTTACTAAAAATAAGACAGAAATAATAAAATATCCGGAAGGAAAAGAAGAAGCCAGTTATTCAATTCCAGAGGAAGTAACAAGAATAGGAGATGGTGCATTTTATTTATGTAGTAGTTTAAAAGAAATAACTATCCCAGAAGGAGTTACAAGAATAGGAAGTTCTGCAATATATTATACAGCAATTATGTGTGTAAAAGCAGATAGTGAAGGGCATAGATATGCAGAAGAAAATAAGCAAGGATATATATTAGAAGGAGATGCTAATAATATATCTACAAATTATGAAATAAAAGAAGAAAAAGAATGGGATATATCAAAAGCGCAAAATGGAAGTGTTAAAGCAAAATGGACATCAAAAGATAGAACTCTTACAATCTCAGGCGATGGAGAAATGAGGGACTGGGAATTTAATGATAATACGGACTGGCACGGTACTAAATATGCTTATGCTATAAAGAAAGTAGTTATAAAAGACAAAATAACAAACATAGGATCGAGTGCATTTGATAGATGTAGTAGTTTAGAAACAATAGAAATACCAAGTAGTGTAACAAGCATAGGAGAGGATGCATTTTGGAATTGTAAGAGTTTAAAAGAAATAAATATCCCAGAAGGAGTAACAAGCATAGGAGATTCTGCATTTAGTTATTGTAGTAGTTTAGAAACAATAGGAATTCCAAGCAGTGTAACAATTATAATAGATAGTGAATTTTATGGATGTAGTAGTTTAAAAGAAATAAATGTAGATGGAAATAATACAGAATATGAAAGTGATGAAGGAGTATTATTTACTAAGAATAAAATAGCAATCAAGAAATATCCAGGAGGAAAAGAAGAAACTAATTATTCAATCCCAAAAGGAGTAATAAGAATAGATAATTTTGCATTTTATGAATGTAGTAGTTTGAAAGAGATAAATATTCCAAGTAGTGTAACAAATATAGGAAATAATAATGGTAATGAATTTAGGAATTGTAGTAGTTTAAAAGAAATAAATGTAGATGGAAATAATACAAAATATGAGAGCGATAATGGAATATTATTTACTAAAAATAAGACAGAAATAATAAAATATCCAGAAAAAAAAGAAGGAAGCAGTTATTCAATCCCACAAGGAGTAACAAGTATAGTACATACGGCATTTGAAAGATGCAGTAGTTTACAAACAATAGCAATTGCAAGTAGTGTAACAAGCATAGGAAGGTATGCATTTTCTGGATGTAGTAGTTTAGTAAATATAGGAATCCCAAATAGTGTAACAAACATAGGAATGAGAGCATTTGAAAATTGTAGTAGTTTAAGAGAAATAAATATACCAGGTAATGTAACAAGTATAGAAGGTTCCACAATAGATGAAACAACAATCATTTATGTAAAAGCAAATAGTGAAGGGCATAGATATGCAGAAGAAGGAAAACAAGGATATATAATTATAAAAAAAGGAGACATAGATGAAGATGGAAAAATAGACTCAACAGATTTATTAAAAATGTTGAGACATATAGCAGCAAATAAAGATGAGGAAATAGCAAGTAAAAATCCAACATGGATATTAACAGAAAAAGAGTATAAAATAGCAGATATTGATTATAATAATCAAATAAACACAACAGATGTATTAAAATTATTAAGACATATAGCAGCAAGTAAAGATGAAGAAACAAAAAGAGAAAATCCAGATTGGATAATAGAATAGATAAAATTATAAAAAATTATAAAAAAATATAAAAAAATGTTGAAATTTTTTAATAAATGTGGAATAATAAAAGAAGGAAAATATATATGAGGAGGATACAAATGTTAAAACATAAAAGTATGTTAATATTAGTAACATTTATAATGTTAGTTTTAGGTATTAGTATAAATAGTATTGCAGCAGAAAATACTTGTAATTTAACATTAGAAATGGACAAAAAACAAGTGAAAAGAGGAGAAACAGTAACAGTCTTAATAAAAGCAAGCGATATTCAAGGAGATGGAATAGCAATATTTAATGCAAATGTAAATTATGATGAGCAAGCATTTGATTGTACAGTAACTGGAAATGAACAAGGAAATTGGATATTACAAGGGTATATAGGAAACAATGTAAGTATTGCAAGAGGAGATTATACAGCTAATAAAGCAAATCAAACCATAGGTAAAATAACATTGACAGCAAAACAAAATGCAACAATAGGAAATAAAAACATTTCATTAACCAAAGCAGAATTTTCAACAGGTGATGAAACTTTTGAAGTAGCAGATGCTACAGGAACAATAGCAATAGTAGAAAATGCTAGTGGAGGAAATACAGTGCAAGGTGGAAACACTGCACAAGGAGGAAATACAGCACAAGGTGGAAATACTGCACAGGGAGGAAATACAGGAAGTGGTAATGGAGGAAGCACAACAAATTTCCAACAAAGTGGAAATTTAACACCAAAAGATGGAACAACATCTAATAAAACAATACCACAAACTGGTATAAAAAGTGTATTAATAACAACTGCAATAATAGTATCATTAATAGTAGCAGTAATACTTTATAAAAGAAATAAATATATGGATATTTAAAAAAAGATGAAGATTAATTTTCTTCATCTTTCTTTTCTTCATTGTTTTTTTTATCTTTTTCTTTAGGTATTACAATATTTTTAGGTTTTTCAGTAGCAGATTTTGGCTTGCCAATATTTAAATGGTCATATACAGGAGAAATATTTAAACTAGTGCCATCATCTGAAACGACTTCTAAATTTTTTTTCTCATCCATAAACAAACCTCCAAAAAAAATTAATAATAAATACAAAATATAAAAATTTATCTTAAAATTATTATTAAAATAATATTATCACAATAAGCTAAAAAGCGCAAGAAAAATTGAAAAAATATTGACAAATTAAGTATTACATGGGATAATGTACATATTAAAAAATTATTTAGGAAGGAATAAAATGGAGATTAATAAATTAAAATCAATAATAGAGGCAATTCTTTTTTCAGCAGGAAGACAAGTAAGTAAAAAAGAAATTGTTTTAGCATTAGAAATTTCAGAAGATGAAATTGATAATATAATTTCAAATATGCAAGAAGAGTATAAAAAAGAAGAAAGAGGAATAGAACTTATAAAAGTAAATGATAATTATCAATTATGCACAAAAAAAGAATTATATAATTTTGTTTACCCAATAATAGATAAAAGAAATGCACCTAATTTATCAAATGCAGCATTAGAAACATTATCAATAATTGCATACAATCCTAAAATTACAAGAGCAGAAATAGAATCAATACGTGGAGTTTCTGCAGATGCATGTGTGTATAAATTATTAGAATATGGTTTAATCGAAGAAGCAGGGAAAATTGATTTACCAGGAAAACCGATGTCATATAAAACAACAGATGAGTTCTTAAAAAAATTTGGGTATTCATCTTTAGAAGAACTCCCAGAATTACCGCGATATAAAATGGATGAAAATAAGCAAATAGTTATTGATGAATTAATAGAACAAGAAGAAAATATAGAACAAACTGAAATTGTAGAAACAAATAGAAAAGAGGAATAAAAATGAAATTATCACAAACAGGATTTGGAAATATAAAATTAAAAAATATAGATGAAATGTATCCAGGTCAAAGCATATTAATACAAACAGGACAATTAGTACAATATGGTGCAGGATTATTTGGATATAATACAATACCATTATTAGTAAGGAGAAATATAGAAAAAATAATAGTAGAAACATTAAATAAGTATGGTTGTACAGAAGTACTACTTCCAACTTTACAACCAGACACAATATGGAAAAATTCAGGAAGATATGATCACTATGTAAATGATGGTACAATGTTAGTAACAGAATCTAATAAAGGTACATTTTGCTTAGCACCAACTGGAGAAGAAGCAATTGTTGAGTTTGCTAGAGGAAAATTAAAATCTTATAAAAATTTACCTGTGACATATTATCAAATAGGAGAGAAGTTTAGAAACGAAATAAGAACAAGAGGTTATTTATTAAGAGGAAAGGCTTTTCCTATGCTAGATGCATATAGTTTTGATGTAGATGAAAAAGCAATGGAAAAATCTTATGAAAATATAAGAAAAGCATTTATAGAAATATTTGAAAAAATAGGAATGAATGTAATTCCTATAGTAGCTGACAATGGAGCAATGGGAGGAAAAAAATCAGAAGAATTTATGATGATTTCTAATCAAGGAGAAGACAAAATTCTATATGATGAAGAAACAGGAATAGGATTAAATACAGAAATATTAGAAAGAGAAAATTATAAAGACTATCTAAAAGAAGAATATGGCATTGAAGATATTTCTAGATTTAAAGAAATTAGAGCAATAGAATTAGGACACATATTTCAATTAGGAACAAGATACTCAGAAATAATGAATGGAAAATTTACAAATCAAGATGGAAAAGATGGATTATATTACATGGGATGTTATGGAATAGGTGTTAGTAGAACAGTTGCAACTTTATATGAACAATGCTTAATTAAAGATGATAAGTTTGGACCATGCGGATTTTCCCTACCAGAAACTATAGCCCCATACAAAATTCAGATTATTCCCAAAATGGATAATGAGCAAAAAGTAAAAAAAGCAAATGAATTATATAAAAATTTACAAAAAGAAGGAATTGATACTATTTTAGATGATAGAGAAAATATAAGCATTGGTGCAAAAATAAAAGATAGTAAAATTCTAGGTACGCCTTACATTATTGTAGTAGGTGAAAAAGAAAATGGAGAAAATATAGAATTAGAAAATATAAAGACAGGAGAAAAACAAATAATTTCATTAAAAGAATTAATTGAAAAATTTAGAAAAAATTAGGAAGAGAAGTCAAAAAGACTTTTCTTCTTTTTCTATAAAAACTTATTGAAAAGTATCAAATAAGAAACAATTAATAAAAATAATATAATATTATATAGCATATACTAATAAATAAAAAGAAAGAGGTGTATGTTATATGGAACAAAAGAATGGAAAAATAAAAGAATTAATAGATATCAAAAAAGTTATAGACAATAAACAAAAATTAAAAATAGAAGATGAAACATTCAAAAAAATAATGTTTATTTATACATCTGGAATTAAAGAATTAACAAATAAATTAGAAATGCTAAAAGATGAATATAAAATATTTAAAAATTATAATCTAATAGACCATATAGATATTAGAATAAAAAGACCAGAAAGTATAATTAACAAAATGGAAAAAAGAAAATTAAAACTAGATTATTATAATATGATAGAAAATATTAATGATATAGCAGGAATTAGAATAATATGTCCTTTAAAAAAGGACATATTTACTATAAAAAAAATAATAGAACAAATGGAAGAAATAAAGGTTTTAAAAGAAAAAGATTATATAACAACTCCTAAAAAAAGTGGATATTCAAGTTATCACTTAATTGTAGAAATACCAGTTATTTTATTAGAGAAAACTATATTTGTGAAAATAGAAATACAAATTAGAACAATTGCAATGGACTTTTGGGCAAATTTAGAACATAAAATTAAGTACAAACCAGAAAAAAATTCAAATAAAAAGAATTATTTATAAAATCCTATAACTATAAATATTGAAAAAGTTAGTATAATTTAGTATAATTGAAAAAAATAAAAATATAGGAGAACTTATGATGAAAGAAATAAATGTATTAATTAATAAAACAAAATTAGAAAAAAGAATAGAAGAAATAGGAAAACAAATTGAGGAAGATTATAAAGGAAAAGATATAGTATTTGTTGGAATTTTAAAAGGTTCTGTATTCTTTATGACAGAACTTGCAAAAAACATCAAAAACAATATAGAATTTGACTTTATAGATGCTACAAGTTATCATGGAACCGAAAGCACCGGAAATGTAAAAATAAATAAAGATATTAGAAATTCGATAGAAGGTAAAGATGTTATAATAGTCGAAGATATTATAGACACAGGAAGGACTTTAACTTATATATTAGAACATTTAAAACAAAAAGCACCAAATAGTATACGAATTGCTACAATGTTATCAAAACCATCAAGAAGAGTATTAGAATTAAATGTAGATTATATTGGTTTTTCAATAGAAGATAAATATGTAATAGGATATGGATTAGATTATAATGAACAATATAGAAATTTACCATATATAGGATATTTTGAATAGAAGGTATAAAAATGTTTAATATTGAAAATGAATTAAAAAAATTGCCTAATAAACCAGGAGTTTATATAATGAAAGACAAAGATGATAATATAATCTATGTCGGAAAAGCAATATCTTTAAAAAATAGAGTAAGGCAATATTTTAGAAAAAATAATAAAACAGCTAGAATAGAAAAAATGGTAAGCTTAATAGATCATTTTGAATATATAGTAGTAGATAATGAAGCAGAGGCATTAATTTTGGAATGTAATTTAATTAAGAAAAACAGACCAAAATTCAATGTCTTATTAAAAGATGATAAAACATATCCATATATAAAAATTGACTTACCATCAGATTATCCAGGAGTATTTATAACAAGAAGGATAGTAAATGATGGCTCAAAATATTTTGGACCATATGCAAATCCAGGAGCAGCAAAAGAAATGGTTAATTTCATAAAAGAAAAATATAAAATTCGCCAGTGCAGAACATTGAAAGATAGGACAAGACCTTGTTTAAATTATCACATTAATAAATGTTTTGCTCCTTGCACAGGCAATATTACAAAAGAAGAATATAGAAAACAGATTGATGAAATTATAGACTTATTAGATGGAAAAATAGATAAAGTAATAAAAGATTTAGAAGAACAGATGGATAATGCATCTAAAAAATTGGAATTTGAAAAAGCAGCATACATAAGAGATAAAATTCAGGCAATTGAAAGAGTTTCTGAAAAACAAAAAGTATCTAATATTTCTGAAAATAGTATAGATGTTATAGGTATTGCAAAATCAGAATTACAAGTTTGTATAGAAATTTTCTTTGTCAGAGGAAGTAAAATGATTGGAAGAGAACACTATTTTTATGCAGATTTAAAAGACATGGATGATAAAGAAATATTATCAGGATTTATAAAACAATTCTATCTAGACAATCCTAATATACCAAATAAGATTATGATAAGGGAAGAAATTGAAGACAAAGAAGCTATTGAACAATGGTTATCAACAATTTTAGGAAAAAAAGTGGAAATAAAGACACCTAAAAAAGGAGAAAAATTACGTTTTGTGGAAATGGCAGAAATGAATAGCAAAGTAACATTAGAAAATAGAGAAAAAGATAAAAATGAAATTCTGATGGAACTAAAGCAAGTCTTGAAATTAAATAAGTTACCAAGAAAAATAGAAACTTTTGATATCTCTAATATTTATGGAGAATTTATGGTTGCTGGGATGTGTGTTATGCAAGATGGAGAAATTAAGAAAAATTTATCTAGAAGATTTAAGATAAAAACAGTATTTACACAAGATGATCCAAGATGTATGGAAGAGGTAATAAAAAGAAGATTAAAACATTCAATAGAAAACCCAAACGGAGGATTTGGAAAATTACCAGATGTCATATTTGCAGATGGAGGTATAACACAAATAAGAGCCATAAAAAAAGCAATTGATTCATTTGGGGACGAGGCTAAAAAACATCATTTAGATATACCAGTATTTGGAATGGTTAAAGATGATAAACATAGAACTAGAGCATTAATGGATGAAAATAGAAAAGAGTTGGAGATATCACAAGCATTAATGAATTTAATTACAAAATTTCAAGATACTGTACATGATACAGCAATAACATATCATAGAAAATTAAGAGATAAGCAAATTACTAAATCAGAGTTAGATGATATTGAAGGAATAGGAGAAGTCAAGAAAAAGGCTTTATTAAAACATTTTGGAAGTGTTGAAAAAATAAAAAAAGCAAGTATAGAAGAATTAATGGAAGTAAAAGGAATTAGTAAAGAAATAGCACAAAGAATATTAGAAGCAGAGAATTAAGAACTCTCTGCTTTTTTCATTAGGATATAATTCTTTTTCTTTATTAATGCATATATACCTAATGCTGGTGCATATTCTAGGATAGAATTATGCGATTTAGATTTATGGGAAAAAGCACTAATAATAAGTGTTTGAACACATAAACCTAACAAAGTAACTAAAAAAAATTTTTTCATAGGAATACCTCCTTTGAAAATAAGGGACTTTTCCCTAGTAAAAAGTTACATAAATATAATATCATAAATAAAAAAAGTTTGCAATTGAAAATTTTTTTTAAAATTTTAGTCATATTTAAAAATTTTGTGAATATATATATAAGGAAATAAATTTAAGGGGGAATTTTTATGGAATATACTAATGATGAAATTTTTAAAATAAGATATAATACAAAATTAAACAGACTTCAAATGAGAAGAGAAAATTGGACAAGTAAACTCCATAAAATAATAAAAAAACATAGGTTTATAACTACTATAGTTATTACTTTTTTATTATTTTCTACTATTAATATTATTATGATAAATAGTTTTATAGGGATATTACGAAGTTTATAAAATAAACTTGGAAAAATCAACAAAATATGTTAAAATAATACTATTCTAATGAAAGGAATAGTATTTTTTATGAAATTAGCAAATGAATGGAAACAATATAAGATATTAGATATGGCAAATGGAGAAAAATTAGAAAAATGGGGAGATGTTGTTTTAGCAAGACCAGACCCACAAATAATATGGAAAGATAAAAGCTTCCCAGAAAAATGGAATAAAGTAAATGCAAAATATCATAGAAGTAAAACAGGTGGAGGTTCATGGGAATTTAAAGGCAAAATGCCAAAAACATGGCAAGTGCACTATAAAAATTTAACCTTTAATATAAAACCAATGGGATTTAAACATACAGGACTATTTCCAGAACAAGCAGTTAATTGGGATTGGATGATAAATAAAATAAAAACAGCAAAAAAAGAAGTGAAAGTATTAAATTTATTTGCATATACTGGTCGGAGCAACTGTAGCTTGTTTATCTGCAGGAGCATCAGTATGTCATGTTGATAGTTCAAAAGGTATGACTACATGGGCAAAAGAAAATGTTATATCTTCAGGATTACAAGACAAAACAGTTAGGTTTATAGTTGATGATGTAATAAAATTTGTAAATAGAGAAATAAGAAGGGGAAATAAATATGATGCGATAATAATGGATCCACCATCTTATGGAAGAGGGGCAAGAGGAGAAGTATGGCAATTTGAAGAAAATATTTATGATTTGGTAGAATTGTGTTCAAAAGTATTATCTGATAATCCATTATTTTTCTTAATTAACTCATATACAACTGGCATATCTAGTACAGTTTTACAAAATATATTAAGCTTAATGATAGACAAAAAATATAAAGGAAAATTAGAATGTGGAGAAATAGGACTTCCAATGGAAAATTCAAAATTAATATTACCATGTGGTATTTATGGAAGATGGGAGAAATAAATGCAAGATTTAAAAATATTATACGAAGATAATCATATTATAGTAGTAGAAAAAAAGCCTAATATTCCATCACAAGCTGATAAAACAGAAGATATTGATATGTTAACTCTAATAAAACAATATTTAAAAGAGAAATATCAAAAGCCAGGAAATGTGTATTTAGGATTAGTACATAGATTAGATAGACCAGTAGGCGGAATTATGGTTTTTGCAAAAACTTCTAAAGCAGCAGCTAGATTAAGTAACCAAGTGAGATTAAAAACTTTTAAGAAAAAATATTTAGCAGTAGTAGATGGAAAATTGAAAGAAAAAGAGGGGACTTTAGAAAATTATTTATATAAAGATGAAAGAAATAATATTAGTAAAGTTGTAAATAAAGAAAAGAAAAATGCTAAATTTGCGAAATTAGATTATAAAGTACTTAAATATAATGAAGTAAAAGATTTAAGTTTATTAGAAATTAGCTTACATACAGGAAGACATCATCAAATTAGAGTGCAACTTGCAAACTTTGGACATAGTATTTTTGGAGATCAAAAATATGGAGTAAGAGGAAAAGGTAAGCAAATTGCTTTATGGGCATATGAATTAACTATAGAGCATCCAATAACTAAAGAAAAAAAGACTTTTAAAGATTTACCAGAGCCAATTCGGAACATGGTGTATATTAAAATAGAAAAATGTAATGCCACAAAATGTCGAAAAATGCGATTAAAAGTTAAAAAAATAAATAAAAAGACATTGTAAAAATATGTAAACTGTGATAATATAATCACAGTTTTTTTAAATGCATTTAAAAATCAAAAAAATTTAATTCGAAAATTTCAAATCAAAAAAATCCAAAAAAATAGAAAACAAACAAGAACAATTTGATAAAAGGTTAATTCCAAAAGTAAATTCCGGTTTGAAATCCAAGACTAAATGCCAGTTTTGAGATAAAATGTAAAATTA
>CANPZA010000041.1 GCA_947588915.1 uncultured Clostridia bacterium | reverse complement strand
CATTATTAGCTTTTCCTGAGTGATAAAGCTCTGTCCGTTTAATTGTGTCTGCAAGTTTCATTTTGCATACCTCCATAAAAATGTATTTACAAAGCTTTGCTTTGCATTTTCATTATTTTATCACAGTTATGTAAAATAATCAATAAATTTTAAAAAATACTATATTTATTAAAGTATTTTATAAACAATGTTCAATCACTTCCTCATTGCACAGGATGTCTCCAAATTTTTTGTATCTTTTTTCTTATTTTGACTTCTACATATTGTTCTAATCGTTTTATACCTTACACTTTTTATACATTTTATATCTATCAGATAATACTTATCTGTAAGTAACAATTTTAATGTTCTCATAGATTTTACTTTTTAGTATAATATATTGGATTTTACCTAATTTTTTAATCAAATATATTTAATATAATTTACATGTGGTGACATACTCCCACCACTTAAGAAGTGGGGGCTTCTCGCTCGACAACACTAATATGCTGAGCATAAACGAGCTATCTCCGTGTGTCCCACGGTTCTATTTATTTATCATGCTATTGCTAGTTTCATTCCTTCTTTTCTTATATTTATTGCTACATTTATATCCCTATCATGGTCAGTTCCACATTTAGGGCAATCCCATTCTCTTCATGATTCCATTCTTGTAATGTAATATTGTAATTAGGTGCAATATACTCGAAAATTTCTTTTGCGCATTTTGATATACTATTATCAAATACTTTTCTACGATATTTTACTACAAGTACAAGATGATAATGTAACAAAAATACTGAATGTGCATTACTATCTAATTTCATAAAGAAAATCTCTTTTGTTATTTACTCGACTGAAAACATAATAATAAATTTTTTTCAATATGTCAACATAGAAATTGCAATTCATCTCTCTACCTTAGAGGTAAGAGACTTCTTGACTAGATAATTAAAACATGCTATAATGACAATTATAGTCAATAAGACTTATTTGTGTAACCTTTAACTCTATTAGAACAACAGGAGGAATATTAATGGAACGGAAAGAGTTAGATTTTGTATTAAAACAGAATCACTATTTGGAAGGTGGAACGAAAGAGGCATGTATTAAGGCAAGAGAATTTTTGCGTCATGCAACAAATCCAGGAAATCAAATTCATTCAGCACTTTCTTGTGTAACTGCTGATGAATTTATGGAAGCAGTAAAAGTACTGATGGCATTTGCTTTTGGTCAGGCTGACACTATTCCTGAAAAATGGACATGTGATAGTGATTGTCATTTAGTTTCAGACCTTTTATGCCCTGGTGAGTGTAATATCAGTAAAACTGCAGACAAAATGTGTCCTTTTTTTATGGATGAAGGTTTAATCTGATATTCGAATAAAGTAACTGTATTTAGTGCAGTTACTTTATTTGTTTATCCTTTATTTGTTTTTTAGCTTGAGCTACTAACTTGATAATGTTTTGCTTCCATTATTTATTTTAAACTATTATTTGTATCTATATTGCATATTATTTTTCTGCATATTTTTTGGTATTATTGATACAATATTTAGTAATGATAATAGCATTCTTACTAATATTATGAATGTTATTTATATTTTAATAAATTTTTCATTTTTTTCTTTCTAGTTTTAATATATTATAGTTAACTTATAACAAAATAATATTTTTTTAATACTTAATTTTATTTTTTGTTTCAAAAAATATAAAAATAATAGGAACATAAAGTTCCCACTATTTAAAATTTTAAGTTATTTGTTGAATTTGTACAACCATAAAACATAACATATAAAATCATTACAGTATTCGGAATTTGTAGAGCTATTTTTATATCTTGATAAATAGTTCCATCAATACTTAAGATGCATCTTTTTTATTACATTTCTGCTATAAGTTCATTTATAATATCATTTAATGTTGTGTTTATATGTTTTTCATTCTAAATTATTCTTTTCCTGTTTCATAATTTTTTAATTTACCCTCTATCCTTCCATAGTCAGTAATAATAGTTCCATCCACTACCTGAGATTTATCTTTTATTACATTTCTTGCTATAAGCTCATCTATGACATCATCTAATGTTGGATTTCTATGTTTTTTCTCAGCATCAATTATAGCTAAATCTACTTGTTCTTCTAAATCTTTTAATTCTGCTGATTTTTTTGCTTTTCCTGCCTCATTTATTATATCATTATCACCACTTAAAGTTCCGTATTGTCACTCCTGCAAGTATTAATAGTACTATTATTGTAATAACTAGTGCTATTAATGTAATTCCTAAATTTTTATTAGTTTTATTCATTTTATCTTCACTCCTCTTTGGTTTTCTAATTACACTAATAAAATATTACAAATTTTGTATTTTGTCAAGGACTTTTACTATAATAAAAAATGTTAAAAGAAAAAACCACTATCTAGTAATGGCTTTTAATCTATCAATTATTAATTTTAAAAATATAAAATATCTCTGTTCTATTATAATAACTATTTAGTAACTTACCTTCTGATTCAAATATTTCTTCTACAACATAATTTCCATATATTTTTGTTGGCATTATATTTAAAACATATAAATTTTTATATTCTTGCTTTAATTTATCAATGGATTTACTAACATCCTCATCACTTATTGGTGTATTCCAGTCTTCATCCCATGTAATATAAGTTACAAAATCATTTATATTTGGCAAATAAAATTTATATTCATCTTTGTTTAGATAAGCTACTACAGATTGATGTAATTCTTGATTTGCACATATAAAACATGAACCTTCTGGTATATTTCCTTTTATATATTCTGCTGTCATTTTTCCTGTAGAAAAATTACCAAATAAATCTTGATAAACTACTTTATATGTTGCAGGTGCTGACATAATAATTAAAATTACTAAAGCAATTTCTATCCATATATTTCTTTTTAGTTTCTTTTTATATTGTTTATCTTCCTTGTAAGTCCATAGCCAAAACATCAATGTATAAATTACAATTAATACTCTTGTTATTAATATAAACCAAGATAGTGTATGTATTAATAATGTAAAAATGAATTGACTCCAAAATATAATTGCTTGTTTCCAATTATTTTTTGTTCCGATTATACATAATACTAGTACAATTATGCTAATTACATTATACCATACAGGAACATTATAAGCACCATAAATATATTTAACTTCATTTCTAGCTGTTTCTATTATCATATTAAATAACATACTTATACTTTTTACACTACTTGTTCTGTCAAAATTATTTACTACTGCACAATTTTCTAATGTAAAAAGAACAATTAATCCATACATAAGCATAAAGATTAAAACAATTAATAAACTTATTATTAATTGTTTCTTTTTTTCTTTACTTTGTTCTTTTCGCCTTAAAATTAATTCTTCTCCCCAAAAAGATATCATCAACAATGTAGCTGTTGGTAGCATAACTAAATGTGTGTTAGCAAGCAATCCTATTAATGTTGCATATAAATATGGATGTTCTTTTTTATTTTTATATACAACTGCTATACATACAAGCAAAAATGGTATCATACAATAAGGTCTTGCAATTGCACTATAGAAATAAATCATTCCACTACTAAATGTTAATAGAATTTTCAAAAATTTATTAAAAGGTGCTTTTTTTAATATGATAAATACAGTTGCTATTGAAAATAGCATTGAAATACATTTTTCTATTTCAATTGAAAAACCCAATTTTGCAAATGGAGCTAATATATAAAACCATAAAAATGAATGTCCTTCATATTTCATTTGTTGTATTATTTCAATAAAATTTAAATCTCTTGCAATTAGCCAACTTTGTGTTTCATCTTCATAACATTCATGATTTATCGTTATTATAAGTACCATTATTATATATATAGCAAATACAACTGTTTCTATAATTCCAAATTGTTTTATTTTATTAATTATTCCATTTATCATTTTTTTCATTTTTTATAATCCTTTGTATTTATAAATTATATTTTTTACATTAATTTTTATTCTACTATAAGCTCAAAAAAAAAGCAAGCATATTTTTGCTTGCAATTCTTAAATTTTTTAAATCAATATTTCCAGTTTCTCTATGCACTAATAAATTATTGTGATATCTGCCAAATCCCATCTTCACCTTTAGTTCCATAAATTTCATATGGAAGACAAACAACGGGTCTTAAACCAGAATCCAACCAACTGCAATTTAAACTAAGCAAATAGCCATCCCTCTGCATTCTTAATAACGAATCATTACCATGTGCTTCACTCCAAGTAGGAGAAGCTAACCAATACGCAAGAGTCCAATGTGAATACTCACTAGCGAAAGGAAAATATAATGAATCTTTATAACCTTCCGTATTTGTTAAATCTGCACTATAGGTTTTTAAGTTTGATGAATCAAGTCCTAAAGAATAACCATTTTCATTAATGTTTCCAACATAAATTTTATTATAACCTTTTTCATTCCAACTTTCCACTAACATTTCTAAAGTCGGTCCTCCAGTAGCTTCAGCCCCTCCTATTCCATTGGCAAAACTTTTCCATGCATTAGTATCTAATAAATTAGCTGTCATTTTTGCACCAGGTATTGCACTATTTCTATTTTCGAAATACCAACTTAGCATAAATTTATTTGCAACATCAGGTAAAATATCGGCAGAACCACTTTTTTTGAAATTAGTAGAATTCCATTGAACTGTGCTAATGTCATCAACACCTTGGTCTGGTGCAGGAGTTAAGTCTAATCCAACCTCTGGAAGCATCGTTTTATTTATACAATCAGTTGCTATAAGGAAAATATTTCCAGAATCATTTTTATAAAAAATTCTCCAATCTGATTTTGCCTTAGTGTTATCTTTCAATGTTCTTCCAGTTATTCCTAAATTCACGTTATAATTAACATAATCTCCGTAATTAGATGCATTTATCTTATCTGACATGTAAGTAAATTCACTTAGAATTCCTTCAAATTTTTTCCCACCAACTGTAACATCTCCTGTTCCTTTGTCTATTACAATATCAACATCTTCTCCTAATTTGCTTTTTACATTATTTCTTATTTCTTTTTCTATTTCATCAAATGTAGGTGTACCATATTTTTGTTCAGCTTCCACTATTGCCATCTCTATTTGCTCTTTTAATGATTGCTCTTCTGCCGATGATCTTACATTTTTTGCTTCGTCTACTACATTTTTATCCTTGCTTAGAGATCCGTATTGTAACTCCTGTTAGTATTAACAAAACAATTATTGTTATAACAAGTGCAATTAATGTAATACCTGTGTTCTTAACTTTAAATTTACCTTTCATAATAAGATTTTCCTCCTTAGTTATTTGTTTTCAAATTTTTGCATTTTTTCCTTTTTATGCCTATAACTAACTTATAACATAACAATATTTTTTTTTCAAGACTTTTTATGATTTTTGCTTAAAAAATTATCTATATAATATTTGTAAAAACTTTGTCAAATTTACTTGAATTTATTTTACTTTTGGTATAAGATATTAACTAAATAAAATGATTAATTACATAGGAGGAATAAAATGCCAAGAAAAACAAAAGAACCAAAAGAAATAGAAAATAAAAAAGCTACTGCATCAAAAAGCAAATCAAATGCTAAAAATGCTTCTACTAAAGCTACTACAAAGAAATCTACTACTTCAAAAGCTAAAAAAACTACTACTAAAAAAACCACTACATCAAAAAGTAAATTAAACACTAAAAAAACTTCTACAAAATCTGCTGTAAAAAAATCCACTACAAAAAATAAAAAAAGTCCTACTCGTAAAAAAGTAGAAATTGTAGAATATTACGATTTACCTTATAGATATAACCAAACAATTGTAAAAGTTTTAGCTCAAACTCCTACTACTCTATTCATTTATTGGGATATATCAGATAAAGATAGAAAAAATTTTGAAAAACAATATGGAGAAGATTTCTTTAAAAATACAAGACCTATTTTAATAGTTCATAATAATACTTTAGGATATAGTTTTGAAGTAGAAATAAATGATTTTGCAAATAGTTGGTATTTACATGTATCTGATAGTAAATGTGATTATAAAATTGAACTTGGCAGACGTCCTATCACAAAAATAGATAATCTAAATACAGATTATATTTATATAACAACTTCAAATGAAATAGAATCTCCAAATGATAGAATATTATTTGATAAAAATCAAAAAATGGTTTACTTTAAAAATATAAAAACAGGACAAATAACTCAAAAAGATATAAATTCAATTTCATTTATTAGAAATATGGGTAAATTATATAATATTTATGACTTATATAAAGCAATTTATGATGATGAAAATATAGATGATCTTTATAATTTAAACAATCCTTCTTCTGGAAATCCATCTTCTAATAATTTTTCATCAAAATATAGATAAAAATTATCTGTTGAAGGTTTAACTTTCAGCAGATTTTAATGAACAAAGGAGAATTAAAAAATGCAAAATAAAAAAGGATATGTAAGTTTTATACTTCATGCACATCTTCCATTTATACATCATCCAGAAAGTGATGATTATTTGGAGGAGTCATGGTTATATGAAGCAATTTCAGAAACATATATTCCACTACTTACAAATTTTCAAAAATTAGTAGATGAAGGTGTTAATTTTAAAATAACTATGTCTATGACTCCTCCTCTACTTTCTATGTTAGATAATAAATTATTACAAAAAAAATATATCAATTATTTAAAACAATTAATAGAATTATCTGAAAAAGAAATTAAAAGAACTGAAAATGATGAAAGATTAAATAAACTTTCTCATTATTATTTTGATAGATATTCAAATGATTTACATTTATTTAAAGATGTTTACAAATGTAATTTAATATCTGCTTTCAAACATTTTCAAGATATAGGTGTTCTTGAAATTATTACTTGTGGTGCAACACATGGATATTTTCCTATTTTATATGTTAATGAAAAAACTGTAAAAGCACAAATTGCAGTTGGGGTTCAAACCTATGAAAGATATTTTGGAAAAAAACCTCGTGGTATTTGGCTTCCTGAATGTGGTTATGTTCCAGAAGCTGATAAATATTTAAAAGAATTTGGTATTGAATATATTATTACTGAATCACATGGAATTTTATATGCAGATCCAACTCCAATTTATGGTACTTTTGCCCCAATAGTTTCTCCTGAAGGTATTGTTGCATTTGGACGTGATATTGAATCTTCTAGACAAGTTTGGAGTTCTATTAATGGATATCCTGGTGACTATAATTATAGAGAATTTTATCGTGATATTGGTTATGATCTTGATTATGACTATATAAAACCATATATCGCACATAATGGAGCTCGTGTTCATACTGGAATTAAATATTATAGAATTACAGGTGATACTGATTTTAAAGATTATTATAATCCAAGATGGGCAATGGATTCTGTTGAAAAACAAGCTGGTCACTTTTTCGACTGTAGAAATCAACAAATAAATAATTTATCCCATATTATGGATACACCTCCTATTATTCTATGTCCTTATGATGCTGAACTTTATGGTCATTGGTGGTATGAAGGTCCAGATTGGTTATATATTTTATTTAAGAAAATTTATTATGATGATTGTAATTTTGAATTAATTACTCCTTCAGAATATATAGATAAATATCCAAATATGCAAGTTTCATCTCCTTGTCGTTCAAGTTGGGGAGCAAATGGTTATAGTGAAGTATGGTTAAACCCTACAAATGACTATGTACATAGACACTTACATGTTGCAGGAGATAGAATGTGTGAACTTGCTTATCTTTATCCAAATGAAAAAGGAATAAAGAAAGATGCTTTAAATCAATGTGCAAGAGAATTACTTTTAGCACAAAGTAGTGATTGGTTATTTATTATAACAAATGGTACAATGGTTGATTATGCAAAAAAAAGAATTAAAGATCATATTGGAAGATTTACAAAATTGTATAATCAAATAAAAGAAAATAATATTGATGAAGAATTTTTAAAAGATATATCTGAAAAAGATTGTGTTTTTCCTGATATAGATTATATGATTTATTATTGATTATTATATTGTCAAATGCTCTTTTTAAGTATTTGACAATTTTTAATTTTATCTATTTAGCACTAATTTCCTCTATTTTGCATATCATAATGTATAAGTTTTTCAAATTTAGTAGATACTATTTTTATTGGAAAGGGGAATTTTTTTATGAAATCACTATGTATTAAGACTAATGATTCAAAATTACTTAATTATCTACTAAATGAACTAAAGAATACAAATTTAAAAAATATGTGTTTTTCAGAAAATCAATTTAAAGTATATAAAAATATTATTATTCACTATACTGGTGAAAATACAACTCTTTTCTATTCCAAAATTGCTTCTATCTTGTCTTTTCTTGTAATAGATGAAGTAGAAGAAACTTTACTTAAAAGATTACTAATTCAAAATTATTTTTATTTTGACTATAATGAAAAAGAAAAAATACTAGATATTTGTTTTGATATATTATCTGATGATTTTAATAATCTTTTTGATAAAAAGTTCAAAATATTATATGACATCTTTTATGAATTCATATCTAACAATAAAATGATTATATTAAATGGATTCATTAATTTTAGATTAAAAAAATATCTATCAATTTTAGATGATGTTACTTGTCAGGCTGTTAATAGTTTTGTAATTGAAAAAGAATATCTTGAGTTTATATCTCTTTTAAAATTATATATTAATTCTCAAGAATATGGTTGTGATGTAGTCCATATTATTTTTTCTAGCACAGAATCTATTTTGTTAGATAAAAATAAAAATTTAATTGTTGTTACAGATGATATTTTTAAAGCGAAAATTTTAAGTGATATTACTTTTTCTTCTAATGATTATATATTAAATTCATTGCTCACTTTATTACCCAAAAAAATATATATTCATTTAATTGATAATTTCATTGATGAATTTATAAATACTTTAGAATTAATATTTGAAAATAGAATACATTTATGTACTGATTGTGATATATGTACATTATATAAGAATAACAAACATTTGAATTTCAAAAAAATTCCACATACTGAATCTTTTTAGATTACTAGTATGTGGATTTTATTTTTTAATATAATTCATTAACTGCTTCATCAAATCCTGGCAATAAAATATTTGTTATGTCATTTTCTTCTGATACTTCCCATTTTCCATTTTGCTTATTTACAGTAATATTACATGTAGATGTTACATTTCCTATTTCATCATTTCCTAATTCTTCTAATAAATATTGTTCTGTTTTTTCATTATTAATATCTTCACCATTTAGTGCTAATTTAAATACTTTTTGTTGTAGATTATTTATAATAGCCTTAAAGTCTTTATTGGTTACTTCTACTTCAACAGTTGCTGTATCACCTTGTTGTGTTTCATTTAATATTTTCCAACTTAAATTTTCAAAAAGTAATTTTTGAGCTTCTTTTTCTCCATCATCTCCTTGTATTAAACTAGAAAATATATTTTCTTCACTTAATTGTGTTTTTGCTTCATTAAACATATCATTTACTGCTTTCTTTGGAGAATCAGACATTAATACCATATAAATTATTAATGCAATTACTACTAATGCTATAACTACAGCTATTATAACAGAACTATTCATCTTTTTCTTGTTATCTTTTTTACTTTCTGTTTTTTTCTTATTTTCAACTGTTTTAGTTTCCTTTTTTACATCTTCTTTTTTTACTTTTGTAGTTTCTTTTTTGTTTTCAGTCTTTTTGTCTTTTACTGGTTGTTTTTTCTCCTTTTTTACATCTTTTTCTTCCATAATAACCTCCCTTTATTATTTTAATCTTTAATATGTAATAATTATATATTAATCGATATTTTTTTGCAATATTTTTATTAAATTTATTTCTTATAATTTAAATTAAATCTTTATCTACTTCACCTAGTTTACCTACAAAAAATAGTAATGAAAATATAACTCCTAAGAACAATACAATATAAAATGTTATATATCCAATTTTTAAAGTAGCTCCTGTTAAATAACAAAACCATTTTATAAATGTCATATGTATAGAATTATATCCTTTTTCAAAACTTTTTCCCTTTGCCTTAATAAAGTCTTCACTTGGCACCATGTATATTTCTGATAATTTATATATAGTGTCTAAGTCAGGGTATTCTAATCCAACTTCCCATTTTCTAATTAGTTTTTCATTTGTTACAATTCCTAATTTGTTTAGTTCCTCAATTACATTTAGGTAACTCCAATTTTTTTCTTGTCTTAATTGCCTTAATAATTCTTCTATTGTCTTTTCATCTTCACTTTCTTTCATTTTAAGATTTCCCATAACATTTCCTCTTATATTTTTTTATTATTATATCAATAGAAAAACAAATTAACAATACCTAAATGACAAAATCATTGTAGATATTGTTAATAATTTTACTTTTATAATTTTATTATCTCTTCTTTAGTCAAACCTGTTGCTTTTTCTATTTTTTCAATTGGTATTTCCAATTTCAACATTTCTTTTGCTATTCTTATTCTTTCTTCTTTTTTTCCTTCTTTTAATCCTTCTTTTATTCCTTCTTCTTTAGCACTACTTATACCTGAGTTATAATCCATTATTGCCATCCTCCTTGATTCGTATAGCTCCCTCTCTTTTTCATCCATACTCATTTCTTCTATTATTTTCATGGCTTTTTCTATCTCCTTATTTCTTTTTTTAGCCATTTTGATTTTCTCCTCTCTCCCAGCTATTAACCATAACCATTGCTCTAACTTTGTTTCTGCTTCTGGATTTTTCTTTATAAACTTTGGTATTTCTATAAAATGCATCTCTACATCTTTTGTTGCTATTTCTTCTTCATGTTGTATTCCCATATCTACATATTCTCTTTCTTTTGTCTTTTCAAATTTCATATGTGCTATACTTCTATAACTATTTCTCTTATAAAATTCAAAATTTAATAAATTTATCACTATTGTATTTTTTATATTTATATAGTCTTCATTTTTCTTTAGTCCTTCTGATATTAGTCTTGACATATAATATGTACTTCTTTTATCCATATTTCTTAAGTCTTTTACTTGCATTTCTATATCACATATTATATTTTTG
>CANPZA010000040.1 GCA_947588915.1 uncultured Clostridia bacterium | reverse complement strand
TCTGAACTTGAACTTGGTAATGTTATCGAGGCAAAATTATAACAGCAAGATGGATACCGTATGCAAACAATTAAGGCTCTTTGTCAATAGTTGGGGTGAAACATCTGTAAAGTTGTTTCACCCCAACTATTGACAAAGAGCCGAATTTCTCAAAATTCTCTTAAATTCCCTTGAAAAAGGGTAAAAAATGGTCGAGGCGACAGGGATCGAACCTGCGACCTCATGGTCCCAAACCACGCGCGCTACCAACTGCGCTACACCTCGTTATATTTTTATTTATAAATGCTTATATATAATAACACAAATTCAACAATTATGCAATATTTTTTTGCGAATTTTTAATTTTTTCACTTAAAACTATATCACTTATCTTGAAAATATGATAAAATAGTGTTATATTATTTAATATACTTACTTTCCTAAAAACTTTATAAACAAGGTAAATCCCTTGTATATCTTATTAAAAAAATTTTTAATTTCTTATATGCGCCCATAGTCTAATTGGATAGAATAGCAGGCTACGAACTTGCAGAAGGGGGTTCGAATCCCTCTGGGCGCACCATATTATCATTTAACTTATGTTATAAATCAATTTTCTTATATAAATTATTTGACTTATCAATAATCTCTGGATTATCTTTTAAAATCTTTTCTACAATATTCTGTTTTAAATTAAAAGGAACTACATATCCACCTAAAGACTTTGCTTTATCAGATAAAATTTTCTTTTCTTCATTAACATATATTTTTGCATTACCTTTACCATTTTTAGCTTCTTGAATTAAATTAGATACAGGCCAATTTCCATCAAAAGCCATGACTACAGATTTCCTTCTTTCAAAAATTTCATAATTAAAACTCTTATATATCCCCATTTCATCACTTTCTATAGAAATTCTTACTCCATTTAAATTATTTCTTAATAGTTCTTTTGACTCTTCTTTTGAAATCATTTTAGGAATTATAGCATTAATTTCTATATCTTTATTTAATTTCTTACTAATATTAACTATTTCTTTTTCATAACCTTGCATTTTGTGTCCTATAACAAAATATGCCTTTTTAGAATCAATACTTTCAATTAATTGTTCTAATATTTTTTTCCCTTCTTCAGTTACATTTGTGATTTTTCCCTTTTTATTAAAGCTTCCTCCTGCAATAACAATAGGAATTTTATCTTCTGGAAGCATCTTTATTTTTTCCTTTAATATACTTTCTGCTTCAATATTATTATTAATTCTCATAGAAGTATTATTATTTTTACTTTTCTTGTGATTTTCTTTTTCTAACTCTGATAATGCTTCTTTTATAGTTCTACCCTTTAAAAATTTAATAAATTCCTTCTGTTTTTTCTTAAAATATATATCACTTTGTTCAATAATCTGATCTTCAACTTTTCTCATTTTCATAAAATCTTCATCTGTTAAATTTAATAAATTATAAAGAGCTAATTGTTCATCTATAGTATCCACTCCATATGATCCACAACCATCTGTTCCTTGTACACATCTAATTCCATTTTTTAAATAAGTTTTTAATGGATGAATCTTTAAATTAGTTAAGTTATTTAATCTTACATTAGAAGTTAATTGAAATTCAAGAACAATATTGTTCTTTTTCATGTCTTTCATTAGCTTTTTTCCTTCTACAGAAGATAAATCTTGTGTATACAATCCATGACCTAATCTTACTTTTGGCATTTTTTGTCCTGTAGACAATGATTGTTTAACACATTCTATTGATTTTGCTACATTTTCTTTAAAACTATCATTTTCCCCTGCATGTATTCTTATTGTGAAATCCGAATCTACTTTTTCTACATATTCAACTAATTCTTTAATTGCTGGCTTAAGTTCCTCTATATCATTCATCTCTTCTCCAATAAAATCACTTCCAACGACATAAGGACTTTTAGCAACTGTTTTTAATACATCCAAATTTTCTCTTAAATAATTTCCACCTATAATTTGATCCTTTATAATAGTTAAGGGAACTCTTCTCAATCCAACTAAAAATCTTAATTTAACACCTGTATTTTGTTCAATATAAGGCATTATCTCATGCAACTCTTCAATAAATTCAATAGCAGGTCCATCTGCCTTTGCTAAGTCGGTATTTGTTATTTCTACATATTTAATTCCTTGTTTTTGATATTCTCTTGCTATCCATAAAAGTTTATCTTGTCTTATATTTATACTTCTTAATTGTTCTTTTTTAATATCTTCTAACATTATTTTTAAAATATTTCTTATATCTTGTTCTGGAATTTGTTCTATTTTTTCTTTATTTAAGTCTATTTTTTCATCTGATTCTATTCCTTTACAAAAAACATATCTATAAATGTATAATTTCTCAAGATTTGTAAATACAGCTTGACCATCTTTTAATATTGCTAAGCTTGTTCTTATTTTTGATATATTATAACTAGCATTTTCTATATTATTTAAAATAAAATCTGCAAAATTTATAAATGTATTGTCATCTATCTTTCTTGTTAAATATTTTCCAACTAAATTTGAATTCTCAAATCTTTTTTCTACCTTCCTTCTTTGTTCTAAAAGATTTTTTTCTTGAGTTTTCGTAAGTTTTAAGTTTAGTTTCTTAATATAATATAAAGGATATTTTATTTGATGTTTAATACCTAATGCAATTAACTGGTCTGGTGTTAATATAGCATTCATATGAGTATGTAAATCAGTTATAAATTTTGATTTTTTTAATATATATGATTTTATTATCGTTTTTGCAATTGGTAAATTATAATTCTTTGTTTGTGACATTAATGTTTTAGATATTGCAGGTATTTTCGCCTTTAATTCTATCCTTCCATTTTCATATATATTTGCAATTTTAATTCCTCCTAATCTTAATATATATACAATCTCATTATCACCATTAATACTAGCAGGAATTATACCTTTTATAATTTTCATATCATTTTCATTTTTTATAGTCTTCACATTACATAGCTTTGCTAAATTAGTTATTAAATTTCCAGAATTATGATTTGGAGTTTCAAGTATATAAGTTACTTCATCTTCTTTTTCTTTATATATATTCACAATAATATCTTTTTCTCTGTCTAAATAAAATTTGCACAATAACTTTTCCATTTTTACCTCCATTTCTCATTCAAAAAATCTAGCATCTAAAAAATATTTATCAATATTCTACCATATAATTCAAGGAAAATCAAATTTATGTTACCTAATATTTATAAAAATAACATTAAAAAAATCTTTATTATTTTAATTTATTATAATTAATTTTTCTTAATAAGTCTATTCTATTTATTCAATTTTTTAATATATTTAATAAGGGGATTAATATGTTTATTCATTCATTTGTTTTTCCAAAAAAAATATTTATATTTACATTAATTTTTCTATTCTTTATTTCTTCTTTAGCAATATATTTTTCATATGGTTCTGAAAATGATATTAAAAATTCAGAAAAATCTGAAAATGTAAAAGACTTTATAAAATGGGTGGATTTTAATGTAACTTCTGATGTATTAAGCAAAACTGCTAATTTAGATATTCAATCTCATCAAAATAATGAAGAAATAAAATATAATTGGATTGAACTATTAGCATATCTTGCTTGTAAAAATGGTGGGAATTTTAAAAACTTTAAGTCTAGCGATTTGACTAACTTGATTTCTCAATTAAAAAATGGTGAAAAAATTGAAGACTTAACTTCTACAATGAAATTTTACAATTATTACTATGAAAGTTATTCTGCTGTCCTAAGTGGATTTCTTGGTAATTATTCTATTGAAGTTAAAAAAGAAGATGGAGTGACAACATATGAAGAAAAATATGGTTTAAAAGCTTTTTTGCCAATTGCTAAAAATTATAGCTTTAGTCATTATGATGATTTTGGAAACTCTAGATCTTATGGTTTTAAAAGAACACATTTAGGAAATGATTTAATGGGTAGCATTGGAACTCCTGTTATTGCTGTTGAGTCAGGTGTTATTGAGCATTTAGGTTGGAATCAATATGGTGGATGGAGGGTTGGCATAAGAAGTCTTGATGGTAAAAGATATTATTACTATGCACATTTAAGAAAAAACCATCCATATAGTGAAGGTTTAGAAGAAGGGAAGACTGTTAAAGCTGGTGATGTTATTGGATATCTTGGTATGACAGGTTATAGTACAAAAGAAAATGTAAATAATATTAATGTTCCTCATTTACATTTTGGTATGCAACTTATTTTTGATGAATCTCAAGTAGATAGTCCAAACGAAATTTGGATTGATGTTTATCAAATTATTGAATTTTTGAAAAAAAATCGTAGTGAAGTTTATATGGCAAATAAAGAAACAAAAGACTATGAAAGAAAATTTGATTTTATTGAAAATAGCATAATAGAATGATTTATAAATATATTAAAAGGCTACTTAAAAAGTATACCTTTACTCTTTTAAGTAGCCTACATCAAAGGGAATCCTCTCCCTCTTTGGTTTTCGTTGAAAATAATTAAATCATCAGATATATATATATTTCTATCTGTTATTATTTTCAATCTTCCAGGATATCTCCGGTCATATACACCATTGCACTTTATAGCTTTCACTATTTCCTGTGTATATTTTTTTTGACCATCACTTACATAGGTTAACTCTTCTCCTATTTCAGGAATTTTTTCTAGTCTCCCTATTATTTTTAATTCCCGGTCTTTCCCAACTTTAACTTCCAATGACAAAAATCTTCTTTTTTTCTTTGTCATAGTTACTCCTCCTCTTTTAACTGTAAATATGAAGTAATGTTACAAATTGTTAAAATACATTATATATCCTATTTTAGTCTTTGTCAAACAATAATTTTATTCCCCATAGTCCTGATATTCCAACTAATCCATAAACTATTCTAGAGATTATTGTCATATCACCAAATATAGCTGCTACTAAATCAAAGTTAAAAAGAGCAATTAATCCCCAATTTAAAGCACCTATAATGATTAAAACTAATGCTATTTTATCTATAACTTTCACTTTCTTTTCCTCCTTTATTTTATTAAAAATAAGTATTTTATTTTTTTATAGTATATGTTTTTTATTCAAAATTATACATTTTATTCAAATAAAAAAAACAAGAAATCTTGTTTTTTTATTTTTACTTTAATTTAACATATCTTTTTTCTTCAACCAGTAAGTTACTATTAAGGTTAATACTACAGATATTAATATCATTGCCACAAATCCAAATGGACTATTTTGAAATGGAAGTCCTACATTCATTCCCCAAAAACTAGATATCATTGTTGGAACAGCTAACACAATTGTTATAGATGTTAAAAATTTCATAACCCCATTTAAATTATTAGATATTATAGATGCATATGCATCCATTGTTCCATTTAAAATGTTACTATAAATTTGTGACATTTCTATAGCCTGCCTATTTTCAGTAATTGCATCTTCTAGTATTTCTTCATCATCTTCGTATAATTTTACTATTTTTCCTCTCATTATTTTCTCCATAACAAGTTCATTTGATTTTAAAGAAGTTGTAAAATATACTAAACCCTTTTCTAAACTTAATAATTTTAAAAGTTCCTTATTTTTCATTGAATTTTTTAATATATATTCTGCTATTTCAGTCTCTTTATTGATTTGTTTTAAGTAATTTAAAAAGTATGAAGAATTCAAGTATAATATTTGGAAGATAAATCTTGTTTTCTTATATGTTTGAAAATATTTTACTTTTCTTTTTTCAAAATTTTCAATTATTTTATTTTTTTCCAAAGAAACTGTTATAAAGAAATCATCTCTTACTACAATCATTCCCATTGGGATTGTAGAATACGCATCATTTTCTTCTCCTTTTTCAACTACGGGTGTATCTACAATTATAAGAGTTATATCATCATCATCATCTCTCTCAATTCTTGCTTTTTCCTCATAATCCAAAGCATCTCTTATATAGTCCTCATCAATATTGACTCCTTCAGCAACTTTTTTTATTTCATTTTCCGATGGATTTGCCAAATTAATCCATGCCCCTTTTTTAAATTCTTTAACTTCTTCCATTTTATCTGTTTCTAAATTTGTATTATATATTTTTAGCATATCCATCACCCCTTTATTTTTTCCAATATTATTATTTTAGCCTTTTTCTTTTATTTTGTCAATAATTTTTATAAATTTACATAATTTATATATTTTTTAAAAAATATATAAATTTTAAAAAAACTGTTGACAATTGAATAAGTGTTCAACTATAATATAAATATAAGTTGAATATCTATTCAATTGTATTAAAGGAGGTTTATCTATGTCAAAAAATGAATTTATTTGTGATTGTAATATAATTCATAAAGATATTGTAGACAGTACATTAAAAAATATGCAAGATGAAGATTTATTTAACAAATTAGCTAAATTCTTTAAAATTCTTGGAGATATCACAAGAACAAAAATACTTTTTGCTCTTGATCAGAATGAAATGTGTGTGTGTGATATTGCAAATGTACTAGGAATGAGCAAGTCTTCAATATCACATCAATTAGGAACTTTAAGAAAAAGTGGAATTGTAAAGTATAGAAAACAAGGAAAAGAAGTTTACTATATGCTAGATGATGACCATATTAAACAATTATTTGAAGTAGGTATTGAACATATAGAACATAAAATGAAACTTGGAGGTAATAATGAAAAATAAAATAATTCAAATATTTTTTTCACTAATAATATTTTTGATTGCACTATTTTTCCATTTCGATAATATTTTTATTAATCATATTCTATATTTTATAAGTTATATAATTGTAGGATTTGGCGTAATCAAAGAAGCAATTGAAAATATTTTTAAGGGAAAGTTTTTAGATGAAAACTCTCTCATGACAATTGCAACAATAGGTGCATTTGCAATCGGTGAATTTCCAGAAGCAATCGCTGTTATGTTGCTTTACCAAATAGGTGAAACAATGCAAGATTATGCTGTTAATAAATCAAAAAAATCTATTACAGAATTAATGGATATAAGACCTGATTTTGCAAATATAAAACAAAATAACGAAATCATAAAAGTTGATCCAAATGAGGTTAATATAGGAGATACTATTTTAGTAAAACCTGGTGAAAAAATACCTCTAGATGGTAAAATTATTAATGGCTGTTCTTTGTTAGATACTTCTAGTTTAACTGGAGAATCTGTACCAAGAGAAGTTACAATAGGTGATAATGTTATAAGTGGTTGTATAAATAAAACTAGCTTAATTGAATTATGTGTTACAAAAAATTTCGGAGAGTCTACTGTATCTAAGATATTAGATTTAGTGGAAAATGCAAGTAACAAAAAATCAAAATCAGAAAACTTTATTACAAAATTTGCAAAATATTATACTCCAATAGTTGTTTTAATTGCATTAATTATTATTATATTTCCTCCATTATTGCTTAATGATGGAAACTTTTATACATGGATATATCGAGCATTAACTTTTTTAGTTGTATCTTGCCCTTGTGCATTAGTAATATCCATACCATTGGGTTTTTTTGCAGGAATAGGTGGAGCATCTAAGGAGGGTATATTAATTAAAGGTAGTAACTATTTAGAATATTTATCAAAAGCTGAAATTGCCGTATTTGATAAAACTGGTACATTAACAGAAGGGATTTTTGAAGTTCAAGAAATTAATCCTATTGGAATTTCTAAAAGTGAATTATTAGAGATTGCAACTTATGCTGAAAATTATTCAAATCATCCTATATCTTTATCATTAAAAAAAGCTTATAATAAAGAAATTGATAGTGAGTTAATTTCAAATGTTGAAGAATTACCAGGACTTGGAATAAGTTGTACTGTTAATGGTAAAAATGTACTTATTGGAAATGATAAATTAATGGAAAAGCACAAAATTGATTATGTGAAAAGCGGAGAAATTGGTACAATTTTATATGTCTCTCTTGATAAAAAATATGTTGGTAACATTTTAATTTCAGATAAGGTAAAAAAAGATGCTTATAATACTATTAAAAATTTGAAAGAAAATAATATTAAGAAAACTATAATGTTAACAGGTGATAGAAAATCTGTCGGAGAAGCTGTTGCACATAAATTAAATATAGATGAAGTTTATACAGATTTACTTCCAACTGATAAAGCAGAAAAATTAGAACAAATTATCAAAACAAAAACTAAAAATGGAAAAGTTATATTTGTGGGTGATGGAATTAATGATAGTCCAGTTTTAGCCCTATCTGATATAGGAATTGCAATGGGTGCTTTAGGTTCAGATAGTGCAATTGAAGCAGCTGATATCGTAATTATGACAGATGAATTATCAAAGATTGTAAGTTCAATAAAATTATCTAAAAGAACTCTTAAAATAGTAAAACAAAATATAATTTTTTCAATTTTTGTTAAATTAATTATACTTTGCTTAAGTGCTTTTGGAATATCAACAATGTGGGAAGCAGTTTTTGCAGATGTAGGTGTATCTATTATTGCTATTTTAAACTCATTAAGAGCTTTAAAAATAAAATAAATTTATATAAGGAGGTAAAATTATGAAAGAAATTACTTTTAATGTAACTGGTATGATGTGTACTGGATGTGAAAATAGAATTCAAAATGCAGTTAAAAGTATAGATGGAGTGGAAAAAGTAATAGCTGATCATAAAAAAGGTACTGTTACTGTTTCAGTAGATAATGACTCTTTAGAATCTAAAATAAAAGACAAGATTGTAGATCTTGGTTTTGAAATATTATAAATAGTTATCCACATCTTTGTATCTTTTGTGGAAAACATTTGTGATGTAAAAATGAGAAAGCGATTTGTTATTTCGTTTTCTCATTTTCTATATGATTAAATATCTCTGGGCCTAAAATATTTTTAGTTCTTTCTAATTCTGTTTTTGCTAAATTATACATTGTTTGATTCCAATTTCCTATTCCTGCTTCGTATTGTGCAATAATTGTTTCAATATCTAATAATTCATATCTATCATTTCCATTTGCATTTGGATTTTGTCCTAAATTGTTATCATATACATATATAGGAGTATATGTCACATTATCTATGCTTATTTCGTTAGTTGTCCCATCTTTTCTCACTTGAATATTTAAAATAAGGGTATTTCTAGTATTAGGATATGTTTGTGCTGAGAAAAAATTTCCCATAGAATATATAACAAAACCTGTTTTTGTTGTTCCATCTTCCATATTTACTGTTTTCATTTCAATTGGCTCTAATACATGTGGATGACAACCTAAAATCACTTGTACATCATTCTTTATCAGAAATTCTGCTAATTCTTCTTGAGTAGAATTTGGTTTTGTTTTATATTCATCACCCCAATGCATACTAACACAAATAAGTTCTGCTCCCTCTTCTTTTGCTTGGTCTATTTTTTTCTTTATAAACTCTTTATCAATTAAATTAACGCAATATTCTTTTCCTTCTGGAACAGGAATACCATTTGTTCCATATGTAAATGACAAAAATGCTGTATTTATTCCATTTAAGTCTTTAAATAATATTTTATCTTGTTCTTCTTGAGTTCTCGCCCTACCTGTATGTTCTAGTCCAGCTGCATCTAAGTAATTTAATGTTGATACTAATCCTGAATATCCCATATCTAAAGCATGATTATTTGCAGTAGTCATTATATCTAATCCTAATTCTTTTAAATCTACTGCTAATCCTTCAGGTGTGTTAAATGTTGGATATCCACTATATCCTCTTTCAGCACCTGCAAATGTTGCTTCTAAGTTTCCAACTGCTACTGTTGCATCATCAAAATACTTTTTAACATATTTAAACATTGGTGAAAAGTCATATATTCCTGTTGAACTATCATATGCATCTTTAAAATTTTGACTATGGCATAGAGTATCTCCTATTGCCACAATGTTTGCAATACTATCTTGTGGGATTTGAATTTCTTCTATTTCTTTAGATAATTCTTGCTGATTATTATTATCTTTCTTGTGTGTTAATCTTGATATTCCAAAAATTATAATTACTAATAAAAATATACACATAAATACTTTAAAATAATTAAGTTTTCTTTTTGGTTGTGTTTTTTGTTTCTTCATAATAATAATTTCCTTTTTATAATACATTTTTTATATTATTTACAAAAATCATATCATAAACATTATTAAAAATCAATATTAACTATATTTGCAATAATATATTTTATTCTTTTAGCAAACCTCTAATAAATAAACAATTTTAAATATTAAAGTTTTAAGTATATACTCAAAATTAGTAACAAGCTAAAATTAAAAATTCCTTATACAAAAATATATAAGGAATTTATGGTGGGCAACGAGGGGGTCGAACCCTCGACCTTCTGATTACATTGCTACATCGTTTTCACATTGTAGTCTGGACTTTCTCTTTACCATAGCTTTTAGCCTTAGGTACACCGTATAAAGTCTCTACACTCGAAGAAATTTGCCTTCTTCTAGCTCGGGATTGCCATTTTACAGGTTTCCCCGAATTAGCGGTGTTTTCAATTATAAGTTTCTCTATAATGCTCCTAATTATGTCAAGAGTAAGCTGCTCTACCAACTGAGCTAGTCACCCATATTCAATTATTTGTTTTTAAGTATTTAATGCCTTTTTTACAATTTATAAACAATTTAATTAAAAGTCTGCTACTCTATCAACTGAGCTAATAACATATATTTAATTTTCTATATATTTTTAGCAACATATTAAAAAAAAGCATTTTTAAAACTTTTTTTATTATATTATTTTTTTTTATTATTGTCAATAGTTTACAACATTATGTTAAAGTTTTTGTTACAAGATAATGGTTTTATAAGAAAAAAAGAGTAAAAGTATTGTTAAAATCATATATTTCTTATATAATTATATTAAATTAATTTGAAAGGAATATAAATTATATGAAAAAACAAAGCAATAAAGATAGTAATAATTTCCCATTTGCAAATGAAACTAAAAGAATGAAACAGGAATTTATAAAAATGATACAATCTATGCCAGATGATGCGTTTGAAAGTTTTATTATTCTTTTTTTAGATTATTTAGAATATCTAGATTCTTTTGATGATGATTTAGAAGAATATTTTGATGATGACTTGGAAGAATATTTTTATGATGACAAAGATGAAATATTTGAAAATGAAGATTTACCTTTTTGAAATAAAAAACAACGGGCTTTCCTAGAAATGGAAGGCTCGTTTAACAATCAAAATGCAAATATTTTTTTCTTTCCCATAAATATATCTTTTATGGTTTTTCCAATATTCATTTTT
>CANPZA010000039.1 GCA_947588915.1 uncultured Clostridia bacterium | reverse complement strand
ATTAGAAGAATGGAATCATGATAAAGATCATGTTCATATACTTTTCAAAGCACATCCAAAAACTGAGATCAGCAAATTCATAAATGCATATAAAGTGCAAGTAGTAGACTTTTGAAAAAAGAATTCCCCCAAATACGCAAAAGGTTATGGAAAGAAAAATTTTGGAGTTAGAGCTTTTGTTTGCTCACAAGAGGGGAAGCACATACCAGAAAAAGCATTATGGCCTTATTATGAAAAAATAAGAAAGTTTAAGAATGGTGCATTTAGTTTTGCAATTAGAAATAATGTTCCAGTTATTCCAATAGTTATTACTTTTAGAAATCCGAAGGGAATAAGAAAATTATTCAAAAGAAAAAAGATGTTACAATAAAAATACTAAGACCAATAAAATATATAGATGATAGAGGAAACAAAAAAAGCAAAGTGGAGAAATTAAAAGAACAAGTTTACAAAGTCATGAAAGACAATATGTAAAAAATAGGTAAAAGAATAATATAGAGAAGAGGGAAAAAATGAGCTTTTTAAATATAAAAATACCAAAAATAAAATTCAAAAAAATGAGGATAGGTAATAACTTATTAGATGAATTACAATATATAGATTATGAAAAACTAGAAAGAAAAAATGTAAAACATAGAAATACACCATATGAAGATATGACACATTATAAAACTGTAAAAGAATTCTTTTTAAAATCTATTAAAGAATATTCAAATAATCCATGTATATTGGAAAAACCAAATCATAAAGAACCATATAAAATAACTACATATAAACAGTTTGGAGAGGATGTGCTTGGACTTGGAACAGCTTTAATTGATATATTAAATCTTAAAGGGAAAAGAGTAATAATAATAGGAGAAACGCAATATGAATGGTATATTTCTTATATGGCTATGTTATGTGGTGTAGGAATAGCAGTCCCAACAGATAAAGAATTGCCTTTAAATGAGTTAGTAAATATTGTTATAAGAGCTAATGCATCAGCAATTATTTATTCTAAAAAACTTGAAAATACTATAAAAAAATTAAAAGATAAAGATTTAGGAATAAAGTATTTTATTGAAATGAAGTCATATGACGAATTACAAGGAAATGATGTTGGATTAAATTATTTAGTAGAGGAAGGTAAAAAGATAGTTCAAAGTGGAAACAATTCTTTTGAGAAAATACAAATAGATCCAGAAGAATTTAAAATATTATTTTTTACTTCTGGAACTACATCTAACTCAAAAGGAGTTATGCTGAATAATAGAAATTTAGCAGAAAATATAAATGCAGTATCTGCTTATGTAAAAATATATCCTGTTGATAGATTATTTTCAGTTTTACCTCTGCATCATTGTTATGAATCAACAATTGGATTTTTATTACCAATAGCAACAGGTGCTTCTATTGCAATTTGTGAAGGATTAAAATATATTGTACCAAACATCCAAGAATCAAACCCTACAGGGATATTAACAGTACCACTTCTTGTTGAAAGTTTATACAAAAAAATTAATGAGAAAATAGTAAAAAGTAAGAAAGATAAACTAATTAATACTTTAATTTCTATTACAAATGCTGTTAAAAGAGCAGGGATTGATGTGAAGAAAAAAGTATTTAAAGAAATATATAATAATTTAGGTGGAAACTTAAGAATTATTGTATCAGCAGCAGCACCAATAGATAAAAAGGTGGGGCAATGGTTAGAAGATATTGGAATAACATTTTTACAGGGATATGGATTAACAGAAACAGCACCAATATCTGCATTAACACCAGAATATAATACTTGTATTGGATCAGTAGGAAAACCAATTGTACAAGCAGATATTAAAATAGAAAATCCAAATGAAAATGGAGAAGGAGAGATTTTGATAAAATCACCAACTTTAATGCTTGGATATTACCAAGATGAAGTCGAGACAAAAAAATCAATTGATGAAGATGGTTATTTCCATTCAGGAGATATAGGATATATTGATGAAGATGGTTATATTTTTATTACAGGTAGAAGTAAAAATGTAATAGTGACACAAAATGGTAAAAATATTTATCCAGAAGAAATTGAAATGTTATTAGAAAAGCAAGATGAAATTAAAGAAGTAATGGTATATGGAAAAGAATTACAAGAAGATAGTAAAAAAGCTAAAAGAGAATTAATTATTACTGCAAGAGTGATACCAGATTATGAAAAAATAGAAGAAATATATGGAAAACTATCAAAAGAAGAAATTTATGATGTTATATGGAAAAAAGTAAAAGAGGTTAATAAAAAACTAACATCATATAAAGCTGTAAAAAGTCTTGAAATAAAAGAAGGAGAGTTTGAAAAAACTTCAACTATGAAAATAAAGAGATATAAAGAATTAAGTAAGACTAATTTTTAAGGAGTTTCTATGGAAAATGCACAAAAATATTATGAAAAAACAAAAGATGCTTTACCACATCCATTAGTAAAAAAGTTCATAGAAATGAATATAGAACCATCAAATGCTATTGACTTAGGCTGTGGAGCAGGTAGACATACAGTGTATTTAATAAAAAATGGTTGGAATGTTTTATCAATAGATAAGGAAAATACGAAAGATATTATTTCTAGTAAGCTAGATAGTAAAGAGATAAAAAGATTTAGATTTAGTAGACAGAGCTTTGAGAATATTGAATTAGAAAAAAATAATCTTATAGTCGCAAATTTTTCTATTCCATTTTGTAATAAGGAATATTTTGATGAATTTTGGAAGAAAATTTCTGATAGTATTTTAAAAGCTGGATACTTTATAGGTAATTTTTTTGGAGTAAATGATTCGTGGGCAGATACAAAAAAACAAATGGTTTTTTTGAGGAAGGAACAAGTATTAGGATTGTTTAAAGATTCATTTGAAATAATATATTTTAATGAAATAGAAAAAGATGAAAAAACTGTTGTATTAGAAAATATGAAACATTGGCACATATATAATGTTTTGGCAAGAAAAATAAATTAGAGTAACAAATAACCTTACAAAAGTGTAAGGTTATTTTAGTTAGTTTATGTTATAATAATATTGGAGGTATTATTAATGCAAAAAATCTTAATAGTGGAAGATGATGAAAAATTAAGAGAAGAATTAGAAATATTCTTATGTAATAATGGATATAAAGCAGAAACTTTAAAACAATTTGATAATACAATTTGCGATATGATAGATAAAAAACCAGATTTAATATTATTGGATATAAATTTACCAAAAGCAGATGGAGAATATATTTGTAAGGAAATAAGGAAACAATCTAATGTACCTATAATTATTATAACAAGTAGAGATAATGAAATAGATGAACTATTGAGCATAAATTATGGTGCAGATCATTATATTACTAAACCTTTTAATATTCAAATATTGCTTGCTAAGATAAGCTCTTTGCTAAAAAGAAGTAATATGATGAGCAATCAAGAAAAGATTGATGCAAGAGAATTTATATTAAATATATCAAAAAGTTCTATTGAAAAAGATAATAAAAAGATTGAATTGACTAAAAATGAATTTAAAATATTAAAATATTTAGTAAAACATAGAGATAAAATTGTTTCAAGAGAAGAAATTATGGATTATTTATGGGAGAGTGAAAGTTTTATAGATGATAATACATTAACTGTAAATATGACTAGATTAAGAAATAAATTAGAAGAATTGGATTTGAAAAAATTATTAGAAACAAGGAGAGGACAGGGATATATATTAAAATCGGAGGGAAAAAATGAAGTTTTCTAGTTTTTTAAAAGACAAAACTTTGCAAATATGTTTGATGATATTTGGTATTATAACAATAGAAATATTTTTGTTAATATATCCATATGGTAATTTTATAAAAATTTATATTCCAATAATTATATTTGGATTGTATACTATTTCTATTATTTTTGAATATTTGAATAAGAAGAAATATTATATAAATATTTATAAATTGTTAGATGAGTTAGAAGAGAAGTATTTGATAACAGAAATTATTAGAAATCCTAGCTTTTTTGAGGGGAAAATATTAAAAGAAATATTAGAACAGATTGATAAGTCAATGATTGAGAATGTAAATAAATATAAGTATTTACAGGAAGATTATAAAGAATATATAGAGATGTGGATTCATGAAATAAAAATACCAATTGCAACAAGCAAGATGATAATTGAAAATAATAAAACTCAGGCAACTACAAGCATAGATGAGGAATTAGATAAGGTAGAAAGTTATATTGAACAAGCATTGTATTATGCTAGAAGTAATACAGTAGATAAGGATTATTATATTAAGAAGAATAAATTAAAAGATATGGTAAATGAGTGCATAAAAAAGAATAAAACAGCATTAATTGGAGAAAAGATAATAATTAATACATATGATTTAGATTTAATTGTGAATACTGATAGCAAATGGATTGTTTTCATTTTAAATCAAATTATTAATAATAGCATAAAATATAGAAAAAAAGATGGAGCATCTGAAATAGAAATATATGCAAAAAAGGGTAAAGAAAATGTTATTTTATATATAAAAGATAACGGAATAGGAATTAAAAAAAGTGAGGTGGAAAGAGTATTTGAAAAAGGGTTTACAGGTACTAATGGAAGATTGTTGAATAAGAAATCTACTGGAATAGGATTGTATTTATGTGAAAAATTATGTCATAAATTAGGAATAACAATAGCATTAGAGTCAGAACAAAATGAAGGAACTCAAGTTAGGTTAGTATTTCCAAATAGTAGTTATATAGATATGAAATAAAAATAACAAAGGAGAAACATAAAAAAATTAGAGAAAAATTATCAAGTAAAGGTATTACATTAATAGCATTGGTAATTACAACCATATTCTCTTATGATGAAAAATTAAAAATGTAGTAATAACAATGGTTCGCTCCTAGTAACAATTTGAGTCAAAAGTTATAAATTTTAAAATATTTAGAAGATGAATTGTAAAAAAATAATAACAATTTCATCTTTTTTGATTTTATAATAAAAAAATTTATAAATAATAGAAAAATGGAGGATTTAAAATTATGGAAAATAAAGAATTAATGGAAGATAACGAAAATTTACATAATAGAGTAAAAAAATTGAATACAAACAAAAGGAAAACGATATAGAATGAAAATATAAAAGTAAAATTAGAGGATTAGAAAAAGAAATTGAAATAGGATTATAATTAGAAATATAAGTTCAGTTATTGTAAAATAGAGATGATTATGCTAGAATAAATTCGTATTTATAAAGGAATGGAGAAAAAAATGCATAAATTAATTTTAGAACAACTAAAGAAATATAAAATTGAATATATAATATTTTTAATTATATATTTAGTCAATATAACTTTAGCTTTATTAGAACCAGTTATATTTGGAAAAATACTAGATTTAATAATAGATAATTCAGGAAAAATAGACTTTGAAACAAAGAAAAATATAATATTTTTAGTTATTACCTTATTAGGTCAATATATTACAAACTTTATATATAGAAGAATTTTGTTTCCGACTGGAAGAAAAGTAAAACAAGGGATTTTAAATAACATATTAGAAAAGTTAGAAAAAGCACAAATGGAATTTTTTGAGAAAACAGATAAAGGAAAATTTGTATCATATATAATCAATGATATTTCAGAAACATGGTCAATAATGAGTCATGGAGTAATTGAACTAGTAAGGCTAATATCATATACTATTGTTGGTTTTATTATTGCAGTTAAATATGTTAATTTACTACTATCAATAGCCGTATTTATAACATTTCCAATGTTTATATATTTTATATTTAAACAAAATGCTAAAGCTCAAAAATTGTTATATGAGAGAAAAGAAGAAGAAGCAAAACTTTCTAAACAAATAAATGATAGTTTTTGTGGATTTAGTGTAATAAAATCATATGTTACAGAGGAAGAGACATTAAAACAATTCAATGAAATAAATAATGAACTGAAAAATAAAAATATTGAGTACAATAGAATAACATCAAGCATAAATTCAATAGTAACATTTTTTCAAGGACTTGGATTTTCAATTTCTTGTATATTAGGATTATATTTTGTAGTAAATGGGAATATCACAATAGGTGCATTTATTGCTTTTAATTCAATAATTCAAAAAGTTATGAAGGACTATTTATATGCTGGATTTTTAGTTGCAAAAGCAAATATGTTAAAAATAATATATAGAAGGATTCAGTTTTTGTATGATATAGATATAAATACAAATGGTAATATTAAAATGCCAGAAAATGCTGATATACAAATAGTTGACCTAGATTATAAATATAAAGGCGAAAAAGAAAAAATATTAGAGAATATAAATTTAAATATACCTTCTGGTAGTTTTATAGGAATACTAGGGAAGACTGGTTCTGGAAAGACAACACTTGCAAACATACTAGCAAAGTTTTATGAGATTCCAGATGGAAAGATATATTTTAATAATATTGATATAAATAGTATTGAAAGAAAATCATTTTATGAAAAGTTTGCTTATGTTATGCAAGATGATTATATATATGATAATACAATAAAACATAATATAGAGTTATATAAAAGTTATAATGAAGATGAAGTAAAAAATGCAACCAAAAAAGCTGAATTATTTGATACAATTGATAAATTAGATAAGAAATATAATACTTTGATAGGAGATAATGGAATTAAACTTTCAGGAGGACAAAAACAAAGACTAATTTTATCTAGAAATTTAATAAAAGACCATAATATACTAATTATAGATAATGGATTCACAGGATTAGATATAGATACACGTAAAAAAGTAGTAGAAAATTTAAGCATTAAAAATAATAAGACAACTTTAATTATAATTTCAAGTATGATGGAAGATATAAAAAAAGCAGATAAAATATATAAATTAGAAAATAAAACACTAGTGGAAATGGATAAAGAGGAGGTGTATAATGCTTAATATAAAAAATCTTATAAGTAAGTATAAATATAAATTTTTAGGCGTTATCATATTAATGATAATAACATCATTAATTAATACTTTATTACCATACATAATAAAACAAGCCATTTCTTTAGCAGAGAACGTAACATCATTTAATGAAATATCTAGTAAAATATTATTTATAGTCACATTATATATTACTTTTTCTATAATTTGTGCTTTTTTAGAGTATATAAAAAATATATCTTTAACAAAAAATACAGAAGGCTTAACATCTGAAATTAGAGAGGAAGCTTATAAAAAAGTAATGAATTTCAATATGGATATTTTTTCAAACATGCATATATCTACATTGATAACAAGAATGACAGCAGATATAAATAATATAGGAGACTTTATAGGAAGAATATTACCAATGTTTATAAGTGCAGGAATATTTTTAGTAGTAGTTCTTGTCGTAATGTGTTTTATAAATATATATTTTGCATTAGTAATGATCATATGCAGTCTAATATTAGTTTTTATATTACTTAAATTAGGTAAAAAAATGGAATATTATAATAGAAGAAGTATTGAAAATACTGAAAAACTAAATAACTATTTTGGTGAAACATTTTCGGGAATAAATACAATAAATCTTTTTAATATTCAAAAAGAGAGAAAAGAGGAATTATATAAATATAATAAAGAAGAAACAGACATAGCCAAAAATTATTTTACAATTCAAAGTGTTTTACACCCTGTGGAATCAATAACTAAATATTCAATTATTGCAATTATAATATATTTATGTATACAAGGAAGAATAGCAGGAATTGACATTGGAATTATTTATGTCGTTGTAAGCTATATAGATAAATTTTTTGAGCCATTAACTCATATTTTATACCACTATGAAAATCTACAACAAGGAAAAGTTTCAATAAAAAGAATAGATGACTTATTGCAAAAAAAAGAAAATATAGAGAATATTTACAAAGGAGAAAGTACAGAAAAGTTAGAAGGAAATATAAGTTTTAAAAGTGTTAACTTTTCGTATATAGAAGGTAAACAAGTTTTAAATAGTGTGACATTTGCAATTAATAGAGGTGAGAAAGTTGCATTAGTAGGAGAAACAGGAGCAGGAAAAACCACAATTATAAATTTAATTTTAGGATTTTACAAGGTAAATTCTGGGAATATTTTATTTGATGGAAAAAATATGAATGATATTTCATTAGAAAGCATAAGAAAAAATGTATCATTTATACAACAAAATCCATATATATTTGATGATACAATAAAAAGAAATATTACAATAAATGAAAATAATACAATTTCAGATGAAAAAATAATTGATATATTAAAAGAAATCCAGCTATATGATAAAGTCAAAACCTTTGAAAATGGTATATATGAAAAAGTAAAAGATAATATATTTTCAAAAGGTGAAAAGCAATTACTAGCATTTGCCCGTGCAATTGCAAAACAAACAAGTATATATATATTTGATGAACCAACATCTAATATTGATGTTGAAAGTGAAATTCAATTAAAGAAAGTTATGGATAATTTGTCAAAAGATTCAACTGTGATTATTATTGCACATAGACCTACAACAATTGAAAATGTTGATAAAGTCTTAAAAGTTGAAGATGGGAAAGTCGTACAAATGAAAAACAATTAAATTTAATGTATAATATGCTTATTATCATAAAGAAATAAATAGTAAGCATATTTTTATTTATTTTTCAAGATCCACTCATAAACTTCATTTTTAGTAAATTTTCCTTTTTTCATAAGGTTAATTTTTTCTTTAGCTTGTTTTCTAGATTTCAAAGTCTCTTACCAGTTTTTTGTCTTTTCTAACTTGCATAAATTTTTGTTGGTAAGTTCTTCTATATTTTCCCATATCCTTATTTTGTTTTAATCTTTCTGTATAAGATTGGAAAGCACATAAATTTTTGCAAGTTTTTCAATTTTTTTAGATAATTGCAATAAATTTCATCTACTTTTGATATTGATATAAAATACATTAAAGGAAGATGGAACAATAGAAAATAAATGACGTCAAAAGTAAATGCATTAATAGGAGAAACGGTAAATTATAAAGAAAATAGTAAAAAAGTAGACAGTTGGAAAGTATTTTATGCAAGTGAAAAAGAGATGTTTTTAATATCATAAAATACAATAGGTTCAGAAAAAGCATTTGGAGCTACTTCGGGAATCACATTAATAAAAAAAGAACAAATAAAGATTATGCTAGAGTAAAAGATGGATTTGAAACAGATTATGGCATAAAATATAATGAAAACTGGAAAACAGTATTTGTGTAATTCAAACAATTGGACAGAATATGTAGAAGATAATGCACCAGTTGGAACATATGCAGTATGAGGACCAACAAAGGAATTATTAGTAAGATTATGGGTAGCAAGTGGGCAAACTGAAAACTATAGATTAAATACTAGTAGATACAACAGTTTCACCTGGCGGATTGATTAGGATAAACTGGATGAATTATATTGTTATCGTAATCCTAAACTAATGCAACAAACAATATTAGGTGCTATATAACACTGGAAACGATTATTGACTAGCTTCGTCTACTGACGACGGTGCCGAAAGATAGAGTTTCGTATTAGCTGGTGGGTTAGTAATTAGTTAAAAAATATATATTAAAACTGTACAAAATTCTTAAGTAAAATTAGAATTGTACAGTTTTTATGTATAAATTTACAATAATATTATAAATAACTTAAAAAACTATTGTAAAAGTAAAAGTGATATGATATAAATATGTAAAAGAATAACAACATGATTACATAAGTGTTATTTGTATAAACTACAAATGAGGAAAAAAAGGAGGAATTAAAATTGAAAAGACAAAAAAATAACAAAGGAGGAGTAGAAAAAATGAGAGAAAAATTATCAAGTAAAGGTATTACATTAATTGCATTAGTGATAACAATAATTGTACTTTTAATATTAGCAGGAATATCAATTGCAACACTAACAGGGGATGAAGGAATACTAACAAAAACAACAGATGCAAAAAATGAAAATAGCAAAGCAAAAGAAGAAGAACAAGTAAAATTGGCAGTAGGAGATGCATTAACGAGTGGATTAGGAAACTTGACAACAGAAAATTTACAAGAGGCAATAGGAACACAGTTTGGAGAAGAAAAAAAAGGAAAGTTAAAAGGAGAAGGACCATGGACATATGAAGGTGATTTAAAAACATATACTATAGATAAAATAGGGAATGTAATATCAAACGAAAAAAATATTCAGACAGGAAAAATAAAATGGAAACAAGATGGAATAACAATAACTATGACAGATGAAGAAGGAAAAGAAACTATAATAGGGGTTGGAGATACAATATTAAATTATAATCCAAAAGTAGATGAAAATGGAACAGATATAAGTAATAAAACAGAAATATCAGAGGGAACTGTTAATGGAGATAATGACCAAATTTTTAATTTAAGTGATTATACAGGTGGATGGAAAGTATTGGGAGTAGATGAAACAAGTGGACAGTTAATAATAACAACAGATACGGTAATAAAAACATCTAGTAATAGTAATTTCTGTCTACAAGGTAGAGTAGGCTATGTAAATGGAATACAAGAAATAGATAAAATAAGTAAATTATATGGACATGGGAAATATGCAGATACAGATAAAACAAGAAGCATAAATGTAGATGATATAAATAGAATAACAAGATATAGCCCAGAAAAAACAGGGTCTGGGGAATTATGTGCAGAAGGACAAATATGGCAATACAATAATCAAGTCACATATAGCTGGGATGGAGATAAATTAAAATACTCATCAAATCCTGCAAGTGGATGGAAATCTATAGAAAAATTTCAATATTTAGATGCAGAAGGTAATGCAATTGATTTAAAAAAAGGAGAAAATATTACATTTACTTGTAACTCCTATTCTTATTACCCTGATACTTTGACTAATTATGAAAATCCTGAATTAGGAGAAGTTCAAAGGGGGACCAATGCTCACTCTTTGATTTGCTTGGATGGTAGTAATTACTGGCTGGGGAGCGAATTTTTAAGTACGGGTGATATAGGTATCAGTTACTGTCTTGGCTGTGTTGGAAATAATCATGTTAGCAATCGTGAACTTTTCAGGTCTTATGGAGAGCTCAGGGTTCCTTATTATGGAATTCGTCCAGTAGTCGTTATAAATTCTAAAGCTATGCTAACTGGTAATAGTGAGATAGGATGGACTATCGTTTAGATATATTTTATTATACATGTTGTGTTTTATAGTTCGGCAAAGATAGAAAATAAAGAAGAAATAGCTAAAATAATTGAAAAATATATTAAAACTGTACAAAATTCTAAGTAAAATTAGAATTGTACAGTTTTTATGTATAAATTTACAATAATATTATAAATAACTTAAAAAACTATTGTAA
>CANPZA010000038.1 GCA_947588915.1 uncultured Clostridia bacterium | reverse complement strand
CATCAAATGATAGAAGATATTTCTCTAATGAGAACACTTCCTAATATGACAGTTATATCTACATCAGATGATATACAGACTAAATGGATAATTAAAGAGATTAGCAAAATAAAAGGACCTGTATATGTGAGACTAGCTAGGCTTGCAACAAATGTTATTTATAAAGAAAATCAAAAATTTGAAATAGGAAAAGCTATTCAATTAGGAGAAGGGATAGATGGAACTATATTTGCAACAGGGGTTACTGTTTGTGAAGCAATTAAAGCACAAGAAATTTTAAAAGAAAAAGGAATAAATGTTAGAGTAGTTGATATTCATACGATTAAGCCTATAGATAGAGAAATGATTTTAAAATGTGCTAAGGAAACAAAGAAATTAGTATCTATTGAAGATCATAATATAATAGGTGGATTAGGCTCAGCAATTTCTGAAGTATTAACAGATGAATATCCAACTAAGTTAGAAAGACTAGGAATAAAAGATGTTTTTGGCAAATCTGGAAATGCAGAAGAATTGATGAAATATTTCGGAATTACTGCAGAATCAATAGTTGAAAAGTTTTTGTAAATTTTTTGTGAATTATATAAAAGAAAGAAAAATTAAGAAAAATGATAGAAAATGTAAAAAACCCAACATTTTCTATCATTTTTTTACTTAAAAAGTATTGCAAAAAATGCACTTTATTGTTATGATAAGTAGGAATAGTTTTATATATAATAAGTAAAAAGATGAGGAGAGCATATAATGATAGAATTTAGAAATGTGACCAAGACATATAATACAGGAACAAAAGCTGTTAAAAATGCTAATTTTGTTATAGAAAAGGGAGAATTTGCTTTTTTAGTAGGTTCATCAGGAAGTGGAAAATCAACATTAATTAAATTAATATTGAAAGAAGAAGAACCAACTTCAGGAAATTTAATTATAAATGGTAAAGATACAACATTTTTAAAACCAAGTAGGATTCCATATTTAAGAAGAAGTATGGGAGTTGTATTTCAAGACTTTAGGTTATTACCAGATAAAACGGTTTATGATAATGTTGCATATGCTATGTATATTGTAAGAGCAACACCAAGACATATTAGAAGACAAGTTCCAATGGTGCTTTCTTTAGTTGGATTAAGTGGAAAGGCAAAAATGTATCCAAATGAACTATCTGGTGGTGAACAACAAAGAGTTGCCTTAGCTAGAGCTTTGGTAAATAATCCATCAATGTTAATTGCAGATGAACCAACTGGAAACTTGGATCCAGATACAGCTTGGGATATTATGGAACTATTAAATGATATTAACATGAGAGGTACAACTGTAGTAGTTGCAACACATGCAAAAGATATAGTAGACAAAATGAAAAAAAGAGTTATCCATATACGCAAAGGCGAAATAATAAGAGATGATAAAAAAGGTGGGTATGATTGTGAAATATAATAGATTTGGATATTTTATTGGAGAAGGTTTTGGAAACGTTTTTAAGAATAAAAAATCAACTGGTGCATCACTTATGATTATGTGTGCAACTATGATTATTTTTGGAATATTTTTAATTTTAACTGAAAATATAAATCATTTTGTAAATCAAGTAGAATCAGAGCAAGGAATACAAGTATTTATTGAAGATACTGCTTCACAAGAACAAATTGATGAGTTGGAAGAAAAGATAAGAAGTTTAAATGGTGTTAGTACAACTGAATTTGTCTCAAAAGAAGATGCTCTAAATCAAATGAAAGAAAGATTTGGAGATAGGAAAGACTTATTAAAAGGATATGAAGAAAATAATATTTTTCCGGCTTCTTATGTTGTAACATTAACAGATTTGAAATTGAGTCAAGAAGTTCAAAATCAAATTCTAACATTTGATAATATAAAAGAAATAAGAAGTAAAGATCAAACCGTTGAAGCATTAATAAATTTAGCAAATGGAATTAAAATTGTGACAGGAGTTATTTTAATTTTATTAGTTATTATATCAATATTTATTATAGCAAATACAATAAAACTTACTGTACATGCAAGAAGAAAAGAAATTTCTATTATGAAATATGTAGGAGCAACAAATAGTTTTATTAGATGGCCTTTTATTGTAGAAGGTATGATAATAGGAGTATTTGCAAGTATAATATCAATTATAATTGTAGGAATAACATATAGCTTTATAGCAGAAAGTGCAGTAAATTCTAAATTTTTACAAGCAATAAATATGGGACTTGTAACATTTGGAGATATGTTCAATTCTATTATATTTGTATATATGTTATTAGGAATTGGAATAGGTGCAGTTCGGAAGTGTTATTTCTATGAGAAAATATTTGAAAGTGTAAAGGAGAAGACATGCGTAAATTATTATGTATTGTTTTAACTTTCGTGATTTGTAGTTTTAGTATACTTACATATGTATATGCAGAAAATACGACAGATTTACAAACTAAACAAGAAGAGTTGAAAACACAAATAAATGATACTGAAGAAGAATTAAAAGATGTACAAACTGAAATATCTACAAATCTAGAACAGGTTCAAAAATTGGATGAGAAAATTGCCACATCTCAAACAGAGTTAGAAGAATTAAATACTAAAATTACTAAATTACAGGCTCAGATTGATGAGGTAGAAGGAAAGTTAGAAATATCAGAAGAACAATATAATAAAAGAAAAACCGTATTAGAAGCAAGACTTGTAGAAATGTATAAATCAGGAGATATACAATACCTAGATGTTATATTAAGCTCTAAAAGTATTTCTGAATTTTTATCTAATTACTTTTTTATTACAGAATTAGCAAGTTATGATACAGCTTTAGTAGAAGAAATTGGAGAGCAAAAGGATAAAATAGAATCAGAAAAAAATAAGTTAGATAGAGCAAGGCAAGAATATGCAACTATAAAGCAAAATCAAACAAAAACAGCTAAAGTATTAGAAAATACAAAAGCTGTTAGAGAAAATTATATATCAAAATTATCAGATCAAGAAAAGGAATTACAAACACAAATAGATGAATATAATAGACAATATGATGAAGTAAATGCAGAAATACTTGCAGTAGCGCAACAAGGCATTGATACACAATATATAGGAGGAGAACTAGCATGGCCAGTTCCAGGATATACCAGAATAAGTTCAAAATTTGGTATGAGAATACATCCTATATTACATGTTAATAAATTACATACAGGTTTAGATATTAGTGCACCAATGGGAGCAAATTTCGTAGCAGCAAATGATGGAATTGTTACAAAATCTGGAATGACATCTGGATATGGTAATATGGTAATGATTGATCATGGTGGAGGAATATCAACTTTATATGCACATGGCTCAGAAATTTTAGTACCAGTAGGTAAAATTGTAAAAAGAGGAGAAGCAATATTAAAAGTTGGATCAACAGGATTTTCGACAGGACCACATGCTCATTTTGAAGTAAGAATAAATGGACAAGTAACAGATCCATTACCATATGTTACAAATGGTTTAATACCTGGCACTGAAAATTCTCAAAATAATAATTAAATATACTAATAGATATGCAATAAACAAAGAACTAGGAGGAACTTATGAAAAAAATAATATTTAAAATGATAGGAGTAGTAATTAGTATAATATTATTGTTTAGTACAATTTGTTTTGCAGCAACTCAATCAGACTTAAATAATGTTAATAGTAAAATTAATAAGGCTGAAGAAGAATTAGAAGATGTCAAATCACAAAAATCTGAAGTAGTAAAAGAAGTAGAAAACTTGACAACACAAATCAATAATTATCAAGCACAAATAGATGAATTAGATAACCAAATATCAACTCTTAATGGTAAAATAGAAGAATCTCAAAAAAAATTAAATGAAGCACAAGAAAACTACGAAAAGCAAGAAAAGTTATTAAATGAAAGATTAGTTGAAACATATATGGCAGGAGAAACATCTTATCTAGACTTCTTACTAAGTTCAGAAAGCATTACTGATTTTATTTCAAATTATTATTTAGTTTCTGAAGTAGCTAAGGCAGATACTGAATTATTAGAAAAAATTGAAAAACAAAAGCAGGAAATAGAACAAGCAAAACAAGAACTAGAAACAAGTAAACAAGAATTAGCAACTTCAAAAGCAAGTAAACAAAGTGTATCGACACAATTGCAAACAGCAAAAAATGAGAAAAATGCACAAGTTGCAAAATTATCAAAAGAAGAACAAGATATACAAAAAGAAATAGATTATTTAGAAGAACAAAGTAGGATAATTGAATCTCAAATTAAAGCAGCTAACAAAAAATATGAAGATAAGATACAACAATTTACTGGTTCATCAAATGGACAATATATCTGGCCAGTTCCAGGATATTATTCAATATCTTCTAATTATGGCATGAGATACCATCCAATCTATCATGATTATAGGATGCATACAGGTATTGACATAGCTGGAGCACCTTTAGGAGCAAATTTTGTTGCTGTTGCAGATGGAGTTGTTACATTGGCTACATATAATGGAGGATATGGCAATTTTGTTTCAATAAATCATGGAAATGGAGTCGAAAGTAGATATGCACATGGCTCAAGCATTTTAGTAAGTGCAGGTCAAACTGTAACTAAAGGAACACCAGTATTAAAAGTAGGCTCTACAGGAACATCAACAGGGGTTCATGCACATTTTGAAATGAAAATAAATGGATCATTTGTAAATCCATTATCATATGTAAGTAGATAAAGTAAGATAATTATATTTTTAAATAAAGGATAAAAAGATATGAAAGTTATAAAGAAAATAGTAGTGATAGTAATTAGTTTGGTTTTATTATTAAGTACAATTTGTTTTGCGACAACTAAACAAGAATTAACTAATAAAATTAATGAAACTCAAAAAGAATTGGATGGGGTTAAAGATGAAAAAACTCAGGCTCTGCAAGATATTGAATCTTTAACAACTAAGATAGATGACTATCAAGCTCAAATTGATGAGTTAGATGGACAAATATCTAATTTAAATACGAAAATAAAAGAATCAGAGCAAAAGGTAAATGAGGCACAAGAAAACTATGAAAAGCAAGAAAAATTATTAAACGAAAGATTAGTTGAAACATATATGGCAGGAGAAACATCTTATTTAGATTTTTTGCTAAGTTCAGAAAGTATTACTGATTTTATATCAAATTATTATTTGGTTTCTGAATTAGCTAAGGCAGATACTGAATTATTAGAAAAAATTGAAAAACAAAAACAGGAAATAGAACAAGCAAAACAGGAGTTGGAATCAAGCCAAAAAGAATTAGAAACTTCAAAAGCAAGTAAGCAAAGTGTATCAGTGCAACTAAAAGATGCTAAAAAAGAAAAAGACACACAAGTAGCTAATCTATCAGGTGAAGAAAAAGAATTACAAAGTAAAATAGATGAATATAAAAAAGAAAGAGACAGAATTGAACAAGAAATGTTAAGAGCAGCTCAAAAATCTGGAAGTAGTAGTGGATCAGGAGTTGTGCATAATGGTCAAATGGTATGGCCTTGTCCAAATTATTCATATATATCATCATATTTTGGAGGTAGATCATCACCAGGAGGAATTGGTTCTACAAATCACAAAGCTATTGATTTAGCTGCACCTCATGGAGCAAGCATACTATCTGCAGGAGCAGGAACAGTTATTTTAGTTTCTAATAATTGTTCACATGATTATGCAAAAAATTATAGAAATAATTGTGGCTGTGGGGGAGGATTTGGCAACTATGTTGAAATTAGTCATGGAAATGGGTTAGTTACGATTTATGCACATTGTTCAAGTATTTATGTATCAACAGGACAAACTGTATCAGCAGGGCAACAAATAGCAGCAGTTGGTTGTACAGGACATTCAACAGGTAATCATTTGCACTTTGGTATGATAAAAAATGGAGTATATGTAGATCCATTACCATATATACAATAAATACGTAATTATTTTAGATTAAATTACATATAATAATTTTATATAGGGCGGAAAATTCCGCCCATTGATGTTGATTATAACAGTATTTTGGAGGTTTAACTAATGGAAGAAAATAATAAAAAATTTAAATTATATAAAATTGTAATGCTAGTCATATTAGTAGCGTTCATAACATTTTTAATAACATCTATAGGAATGTATCAATATTTTACAGAAAATAGTTCTAATATGGGAACATTATTATCTTCTAAATCAAATATTGAACCAACTCTTAATATGTATAGAAATATTATTGACAAATATTATTTATGGGATATAGATGATGAAAAAATGTCTGAAGGAGCAATAAAAGGATATATAGAAGGATTAGGAGATCCTTATACAGAATATATATCTAAAGAAGATATGGAAGATTATATGGAAGATGCTACAGGAAACTTTGTGGGAATTGGTATATATATGGTTAAAAATAATGATCAAGATAAAATACAAGTATTATCACCAATAAAAAATAGTCCAGCAGAAAAAGCGGGAATATTACCAGGAGATCTTATTATATCAGTAGATGGTCAACAATATGTTGCTGATGATATGTCAACTGTATCAACTAAAATAAAAGGTGAAGAAGGAACAACAGTAAAATTAGAAATTTTGAGAGGAACAGAAACAAAGACTTTTGAAATAAAAAGAGAAAACATAAAAATCAATCCTGTTGAAGGAAAAGTTTTAAATAATAATATAGGTTATATTGCATTTTCATCTTTTGATGAAAATACTGCTGAAGATTTTAAGGCAAAGTATGAGGAATTAAAAAATGAAGGAATAAAATCACTTATTATTGATTTAAGAAATAATGGTGGTGGAATAGTATCAGAGGCGTTAAAAATAGCAGACTATATTGTAGAAAAAGATAAAGTTCTTTTATATGAAGTAGATAAAAATAATAATGAAGATGTAAAAAAATCTGAAAATGATCCAATAATAAATATGCCAATAATTATTTTAACAAATGAAAACACAGCAAGTTCATCAGAAATACTTGCAGGATGTCTAAAAGATTTAGGAAAAGCAAAAATAGTTGGAACAAAAACATATGGAAAAGGTGTTATACAACAAGTATTGACTTTACCAGATGGAAGTGGATTAAAAATCACATCTGAAAAGTATTTAACACCGAATAAAACACAAATACATGAAATAGGAATTGAGCCAGATGAAAAAATAGAATTACCAGATACGGTAAAAAATGTTTTATTAGTAGATGAAAAAGATGATACACAACTTGAAAAGGCAATAGAAATGTTAAAATAGGGGGAAATAATATGAATTTACCAAACAAGTTAACTATATTTAGAATTGTTTTAGTACCGATTATGGTAATCATTCCTTTTTTAGGTATACAAGGGGAATTGTTTAAAATACCAATTTCTTACTTACTAATTGATTTGATATTTATTGTAGCATCACTAACAGACAAATTGGATGGGTACTTAGCAAGAAAAAATAATCAAGTAACCACGTTTGGAAAGTTTTTAGATCCATTAGCAGATAAAATTTTAGTATTAACTGCAATGATTATGTTAGTAGAAATGACAAAATTACCAGCATGGATCCCAATTATTGTTTTAGCAAGAGAATTTCTTATTTCTGGATATAGGTTAATTGCTGTAGAAAAAGGAGGAACAGTAATTTCAGCATCAAAATGGGGAAAATTAAAAACAGTAACTCAAATGACAGCTATTATTCTAGCATTTATTGACTTAAATAAATTTGGAGCATGTTTTTCAGGAGGATTACAAAATGGAGAGTTTATTTTTAATTTAATAGTAACAATAATGATGATATTACAAACAATCGCTACAGTCTTTTCAGGAATAGATTATATGAAAGGTGCAAGTAAATTAATTAAACAATAAAATATATTAAAAATCTAAAATAAATGTTGAATTTACTTGACAAATTTCATTTTTTACCTTAATATAGTAAATGATTTTTTAAAAGTATATTAATTATATAATAGAATACATTTGAAAGGAGAATATACAATGGAAGAAAAGGATGTAATTTTAACACAAGAGGGATATGATAATTTAGAGAAGGAATTAAACTATTTAAGAACAGAAAAAAGAACTGAGATAGCAGAAAGAATTAAAGTTGCTTTAGGCTTTGGAGACTTATCAGAAAATTCAGAATATGATGAAGCAAAAAATGCACAAGCAGATAATGAAGTAAAAATAGCAGAATTAGAAAATAAAATAAGACATGCAAAAATAATTGATGAAAAAGATATTGATACAGAAACAGTACAAATTGGTAATATTGTAAAAGTACTAGATATGGAATTTGATGAAAAAATAGAATATACAATTGTTGGTTCAACAGAAGTTAATTTAGCTGAAAATAAAATATCTAATGAATCACCTTTAGGAGCAGCTTTACTTGGTGCAAAGAAAAATAATGTTGTAGAAGTTAATGCACCAGCAGGTATTATGAAATATAAAATTTTATCAATAAAAAAATAAATATAAAAAACGGAATCCTATATCTGGAATTCCGTTTTTTTTGGGACTAAGATGGAAATAAGGAAGAACCCCTGCAAAAATCTATATTGTCCCAATTTTTAAGAAGTTCTTCAAAAAACTTTTTATCTTCCTCAAGAGAAGGAAGATTAGATATTATTGTATAGCTTTTATCACTATCGCTATATTCAATAGTTACTGTTTTATCCATCTTATATTTCCCTCCTTTCAAAAATGATGACACTTTTGATATTGTTTATCTAATTATAATACAAAACTTTTCTAAAATCAAATGTTTAGACAAGATTCTAAAGCTAATTTTATCATAGTAGTTAAACCATTTTGTCTTTCTTCAGCAGTTGCTACATCTTTTATAAATCTAGAATCTACAACTGTCATAAGACAAGAAGCTTTTTTATTTAACATATGGGCATTGTAAAATAAGGCAAATGCTTCCATTTCACCAGCATAAGGATTAAAATTATTAGGAAGTCTTTTAATATATGATTCGAAATCTGACATATAAGGATCAAAGAAGTCTAGACAAACAGTATTACCAGAATATAATTTAATATCTAGTTTTTTTGCAGTTTCCTTAATAACTTGATTTAGTTCTTGATGTGAATTTATTAAATGGCAATTATCATTATTTGCCGTTAATGCATAATTTCCTTCACAATAAACTGAATCTGATAATACAATATCAAATAATTTCAATTCTGGTTTATAGCCTCCACAAGAACCAATTCTAATAATATTTTCTACATCATAGAATTTGTATAATTCATAACTATAAATTCCCATACTTGGCATTCCCATCCCAGAAGCCATAATAGTTAATTCTTTTCCTTTATAGTTTCCTGTATATGCATACATACCTCTTACTTGATTTACTAATTTTACATTTTCTAAAAAATTTTCTGCAATATATTTTGCACGAAGCGGATCTCCAGACATTATAACAGTTTTTGCAATATCTCCTAATTTAGCTTCATTATGTGGTGTAGACATATTAATCACTCCTTAATAGTATTATTTGCGAAACACTTATCCTCTATTAATTTTATGATTATTTAGTTTTCGTAACTTACTTGATAAAATGCATTATTTTCAATGCAAAGACTAATTCCTAAAATAGTTTCGCAATTGCTTATATTAATAGTATAACAATAAAACATAAAAAAATAAAGTTTTTTGACAATTTTATAATTTTAAGTATATAATTATGCTATGTAAAGGAGAGGTTATTGATGAAAAATAAAAAATTTTTAATAGGAATTATAAGTATTGTACTAATAATAGTTGTTATTACAATTGTTATATTTATTCAATCTAAGCAAAATGAAGAAAAAGTAAAAATGGCATTAACAGATTTTATAATGCTTTTAAATGAAAAAAAATATGATGAGTTATATGATAAAATATCAGAATCAACTATAAATAAAGAAGATTTTATAGCAAGAAATAAAAACATATATGAAGGGATTGGTAGTCAAAATATTAAAGTAGAAATAACTAAATTAGAAAGAATAGAAGGAAATTATCAAGTTGATTATAATGAAACTATATATACACAAGCAGGAGAGGTAAATTTTGATAATAAGGTTATTGTAGAAGAAAAAGATAAAGAATATAAATTAAAATGGTCTTCCAGATTTATTTTTCCACAATTGGGTGAAAACCAAAAAGTTAGAATTTCTACTATTAAAGCAAAAAGAGGCGATATACTAGATAGAAATAATGTAAAACTTGCAACTGACGGAACTATTTTGTCAGTAGGAATTGTCCCACGGAAAATTAGGGGAAAATAAAGAAGAAAATATAGATAAAATTTCTAATTTAACAGGAGTATCAGTTGACTACATAAATGAACAATTAAAAGCTTCTTGGGTAAGAGATGACACTTTTGTTCCAATTAGAAAAATTAGTGCATCTGACAATACATTAAAATCAGACTTACTCAAAGTTTCAGGAGTACTCATAAATGATGAAAATGGTAGAGTATATTCTTTAGGAGAAGAAGCAGGGCATTTAATAGGTTATGTACAAGGAATAAATGCTGAAGAACTAGAAGCAAATCAGGGCAAAGGTTATAATACTAGTAGTAAAATTGGCAAATCTGGATTAGAAAAAACATATGAAGAAACTTTAAGAGGAATTGATGGTGCAGAAATTTATATTGTAGATGAAAATGAAAACAAAATTGCTCAAATTATTAAGCAAGACAAAAAAGATGGTAAAAATGTAAAACTTACAATAGATAGTAATATCCAAACTAAATTATATGAGCAAATAAAAAATGACAAAGGATTTTTTGTAGTTATGCATCCTCAAACAGGAGAATTACTTGCATTAGTTAGTACACCTACTTTTAATTCAAATGATTTTGCTTTAGGAATGACAAATAGTAAATGGGATGAATTAAATAATGATGAAAATAAACCATTATATAATCGTTTTATACAAAAGTATTGCCCAGGTTCAACATTTAAACCTATAACTGGTGCAATTGGTTTAACAACAGGTAAAATGAACGAGAATGACAATTATAATTATAGTGGAACTAGTTGGCAAAAAGATAGTTCATGGGGAGATTATAAAATAACTACATTAACATCATATAATGAGCCGAAAAACTTATTAAATGGATTAATTTATTCTGATAATATTTATTTTGCTCAAGTAGCTTTAAAAATAGGAGCAAGTACATTTGTAGAAAATTTAAATAAATTAGGATTTAATGAACAAATTGAATTTCCGTTTGATTTAGCTAAATCACAATATACAAATAATAATGGTGAAAGTATAGAAGGGGAAACGAAACTTGCAGATTCTGGATATGGTCAAGGAAGTATTTTAGTTAATCCAATACATATGGCATCTATTTATTCTGCTTTTGCAAATGATGGAAATATGATGAAGC
>CANPZA010000037.1 GCA_947588915.1 uncultured Clostridia bacterium | reverse complement strand
AAATTAAATGATGAAGAAGAACTAATAAATGTTGGCTAGATAAAAAAATAGTCATAACAGAATATTATAACAATAATTATAATGCTAATATTGTCTGCAGTAACATTAATGATAGTAACAAATGAGGGAATATTTGAAAAAGCAGAAGAAGCAAGGTTCAAAGAAGAATTGTCACGATTACAAGAAGAATTAGAAAGGTTTAAATTAGCAAAAGTGTCAGAGACACAAGGAGAATTTGAAGAAACAAGTTTATCAGCAAATAAATTGTGGTTATATTATGAACCAGTAGAATATGTAGCAAATGGAACAATAAAAGAAGTAATGCCAAGTATAAGTAAAAAAATGCAAGAAAAGATAGAAGTATTAAATGGAGATATAATATTTTCGGGGAACGAAAAAGAAAAAGAATGGGCAAAAGAGTTAGGAATAAATAAAACAGTAAAAATAGAAAATGGTGTACTATTATCAGATAAGGATAATTTAAGTATATTAAGTGAAGATGGAACATTCACAGTACCAAGTTCAGTAACAGTAATAGGAGAAGGCTCATTTTCACAATTAGGAGATAAAATAAAAAAAGTAATAATACCATATACAGTAAACGAAATAGCAAAAAATGCTTTTCGTGAAAATACCAGTATAGAAGAAGTAGAAATCCAAACAAGAGAAATTGATAATCAATTAAAAGGATTAAGTAAAATAGGAGATTATGCTTTTCAAGAATGTACAGCATTAAAGAAAATAATACTTCCAGATACAATTATAAATGTAGGTAATACTGCATTTGGTAATTGTACGAATTTATTAGATTTAAAATTACCAAATAATGATGTAAGTTTTGGCTCAAGCACATTTTACAAATGTATATCTCTTACTTCTATAGAAATTCCACCAGCTATCAAGACTTTATCATATGGGATATTTACTGGATGTACGAATTTAGAAAATGTAACTTTAAATGAGGGATTAATGAAAATGGATTCAAATGCATTTATTAGTTGCACAAAAATAAAAAATATAAATTTGCCATCTTCATTAACAAGTATAGGCGCAGGTGTATTTAGTACGTGTTCTATTCTTGAAAGAATAGAAATAGGCGATAATATAACTACAATTCCAGCTAATGCATTTTATGGTTGTCGTTCATTAACGACAGTTAGTATAGGTAAATCTGTTTCTAGTATAGATTCTACAGCTTTTACTGGTTGTACAAAATTGAATGATATAACAATAAATAGTGAAAATAATAATTTTTCAATTTCTAGTAGTATATTATTAAACAAAGATAAAACACAGATGATATATATATTTCCTGGTGCAATATCAGATAGTCAAACCACATTTACAATTCCAGATACAGTAACATCAATATCAGGAAATTTACTAAGTAGTTTCTCAAAAATAAAAAAAGTAATTATACCAGAAAGTGTGAACTCAATAAATATAAACTTTTTTACATCAACGGTAACAGAAATAGAAGTAGATGATAATAATAGTTCATATGCAGATTATAATAATGGATTATATAAGAAAAACGCTCAAGGAATAAAGACAGAATTAATATATTATCTAGGAAATGAAAAAATTGTGGATTTACCAAATGGACTTGAAATAATAAAAACAAGTTCATTAACAGGAGCAAAAGTAAATAATGTAAATACAGTAAATACACCAGATAGTTTAACAACAATAGAAGATACTTCAATATCAAATAAAATACAAAATATAAACATAGGAAAAAAAGTATCAAATATTAATTGTAAAGCATTTGGAGATATCTCAAACATACAAATAAACATAGATCCAGGAAACAACTATTATGTATTTGAAAGTGGAGTTTTATATGGTATAGATGAAGAAACAAAAGCAAAAACAACATTAATAAAAGCATTAAACTTACAAAATTCAGACTTTACTGTTCCAGAAGGAGTACAAAAAATAGGAGGAGGAGCATTTTGGAATAATACACAAATAGGAACGATAAACTTAAATGATGTAAATTCAATGGGGCAATATGCTTTTAGGTCAAGTACTTTAACATCAGTTGTATTCTCAGATAAATTAACTGAATTGCCATCTGGTTGTTTCACGGGGTGTAAGGGGCTTATAGAAATGAATATACCTGAAGGTATAACGGCTATTAGGGATGGATGTTTTGGATCTTGTGCTAATTTAAAAACAGTAACAGTACCAAGTAGTGTTACAACAATAGGATCGTATTGCTTCGAAAATAGTAATAAAAACTTAATAGTAAAAATAAATAAAAAGAAAGGAACAATATCTGGTTCTCCATGGGGACATATACAAGGAGACAAAGGAATACAATGGTTTTAAAAAATTTAAATAAAAATTAAAAATAATATATAAAAAATTGTTTAAATATAGTATAATGTATTTGAACAATTTTTATTTAGGAGAAAAAATGAAAGAGCAAAAAATAATATTAAAAAATATAGAATCATTTGAATTAAAAGACATATTTGATTGTGGTCAATGTTTTAGGTGGAATCAAAATCCAGATGGAAGTTATGAAGGAGTATTTGGAAATAATGTAGCAATTGTAAAAAAAGAAAAAAATGATGTTATAATAAAAGGAATATTTGAAAATGAAATAAACAAGACAGTAGATGATTATTTTGACTTAAATAGAGATTATAAAAGCATAAAAGAAAAATTAGCTAAGATAGACAAAAACATGAAAATAAGTGTAGAATATGGTAAAGGCATAAGAATATTAAACCAAGATTTATGGGAAACAATAATTTCATTTATAATTTCTGCAAATAATAATATACCAAGAATAAAAGGAATAATAGAAAGATTATGTAAGAAATATGGAAATAAAATAACATGGAATAATAAAGATTATTATACATTTCCAAAACCAGAACAATTAAGAAATGTAACCATTCAGGAATATAGAAACTTAGGACTAGGTTTTAGAGATATAAGGTTATATGAAACAACAAAAATGATATTAGAAAATAAAGTTGATTTGGATAAATTACATAAAAATCCTGATACTTTAGAAGTAAGGAAGCAATTATTAACACTATCTGGAGTAGGACCAAAAGTAGCAGACTGTATTTTATTATTTTCTACATTAAAGAGATTTGATGTATTCCCAATTGATGTATGGGTAAGAAGAGTAATGAATGATTTATATATAAAAAGTAATGATGAAACAAAAGTTAGCAAACAACAAATAGAAAAACTTGCAAAAGAGAAATTTGGAGACTTAGAAGGGCTGGCACAACAATATTTGTTCTACTGGCGAAGAGAAAAAGGCACTTAAAATATAATAGAAGGGGTAACAAAAGTGAAAAAAATAATTAAAGTATTAAGTATAATTTTATTTTCAATGATAATATTATTTACTTGCAAAGGAAAGGTAGAAGCTAAAAGTTATGAAATACAAGATATGGATATACAAGCAATTATAAACCAAGATGGTTCAGTAAGTATTGAGCAAAAACTCACATATAAATTCAATGGAGAATATAATGGGATTTTTATAAATATTCCTTATAATATGGAATCTAAAAGTATATTAAAATCTAATAAAATAAATGACAGTTTTTATAATGGAGATAATATTGTTGTAAATAAAGTAGAATTGATAAATGGGACAGAAGAACAAGAATTTAAACAAGTAAATACAGCATTTAATGGCTACAGTAATGTTTATACAAATATCAAAAAGAATGGAATACAAGAAATAAAAATATATTCACCATCAATAAATACAACAAAGACATTTAAGGTAAATTATATAATAGAAAATTTATGTGTAAAACATAATGATATAGGAGAACTATATTATAACTTTATTGGAGGAGATTGGGAAGTAGAAATAAAAAAATTAAATATTGATATTTATATACCAAGCAATACCGAAGAAATAAGAATTTGGGGACATGGCCCAGATAATGGACAATCTAAAATTATAAATAATACCCATTGTAACTTTAAAGTAAATAATGTAAAAGCAGGGCAATATGTTGCAGCAAGAGTACTATTCAATAATAGTAATATCCCAAATGTACAAAAAGTTTCAGGTATTGATGCAAAAGAATTAGTATATAAAGATGAAAATTTAATTGCCGAAAACAAAGAGAAAAAAGATTCATTTACTTGGAAAATTATAATTTTTGCAATATGTTTATTAATTTATTGGATAATCTTAATGTCAATTTTTGAAAATGATAAAAAATATCCTGTGTCTAATATAAAAGAAGAAGAATTATTCGAAAAATATAATCCTATGATTGCTGGATGTATACAAGGAAGTAGAACCATACTTGCAAGGGATATTATAGCTGTTATATTAGAATTAATAAATAAACAAATAATAAATTTAGAAAATAAGCCATCGATGGAAAAAGAAAACTATTCTTACATTATAACGAAAAATAAAGAGTTAGAAGACAAAATGGATAATATTGAAAGATATGTATATAATTGGGTATTTGACTCAAATGATAGTGTTGTTTTAACAGATAGATTAAAAGAAATGCCAAAAGAAAAGGATTCTTATATTAAATTTAAAGCTTTGGATAATTTAGTTCAAAGCACTTTAAATCAAAAAGGTGCAAATCAGGCAAAAGTACCACTTTGTATAAGAGTATTTAATATATTTTTATTTATTATAAGTATAGTAGCAATATACAAACATATTATGCTAAATGGAATTAATTTATATAAATCGGAAATTAATTTTGAAACTTTAATTCTTTATATAATATATATATTTCCGCTAATACCTTTTTTAATTGGAATATTATATATACCAATTAATTTAATAATTATTATAAAGCATAAATTAAACAAAACAGTACAAAAGATAACAGGACAAAAAATAGTGACAAAGATAATTGGTTTATTAATATTATTTGGAATAATCATAACTTTAACAGCGATATTTGTAAAAGAAAGATATTTAATAGCAGATGAAATATTAATATGTATAGCTACTATTATAATCATAACAGATAATTTGATGTTAAAAAATAACAGTATAATGATTCAAGATTACAGTAGGTTAAATGCTTTAAAAAATAAGATACAAGATTATTCATTAATGAATGATAAAGATATTGAACACATTGTATTATGGGAGCAATATCTAAGTTATGCAGTTAGCTTTGGAATAGCAAATAGAATTATAAAAAGAGCTGGACTATTAAATATAGATGAGAGTGCAGAACTATTGAATAATAGTATATTTACAAATTTCATTATTTCGGATTATTCAATGTTTTATGAATTTGCAAGCTTAGATAAAAGATTTATTAGGCAGTATAAGCAAACAACTGGTAAGATGTTAAGAGGTTTTGCGAATTCTTCTAGTAGCCGGAGGAGGACGGAGGATTTTCTGGAGGAGGCGGATTCTCTGGTGGCGGAGGTAGTGGCCGGAGGAGGCGGAGCCTTTTAAATAAAATAAGGGAGTTAACATGGGATTAAGGATTATATATGGTAAACCTGGAAGCGGAAAAAGCGAATATTGTTTTTCAGAAATAGCAAAAAACTTAAAAAATGAAAAAAAAATATATATGATTACACCAGAACAGTTTTCATTCACAGCTGAGGAAAAGCTAATGAAAGCTGTTAATTCCCATGCAGTTTTAAATGCAGAAGTTATACACTTAAGCAGAATGGCATATAGAGTTATTAACGAAATAGGAGGAACATCAAGAATAAACTTATCCTCATCTGGTAAAGCAATGTTAATTTATTCAATATTGAATAAATATAAAAAAGATTTAAAATTTTTAGGAAAGTCAGAAGAAAATGTTGATTTATGTATGTCTGCAATTACTGAATTCAAACAACATAAAATTACAGTTGAAGACTTAAAACAAGAAATAGAAAAAACACAAAGTGAATACTTAAAAACTAAATTAAAAGATATAAATTTGATTTATGAAAAATTTGAAGAGCAAATAAATGATGAATATATAGAAGAAAATGATTTATTAACAATATTAGCTAAAAATGTGGAAAAAGTTGACTTTATAAAAGATAGTATTATTTATTTAGATGAATTTTCAGGTTTTACTAAGCAAGAATATGAAGTTATTAAAGAATTTGTTAAATATGCAAAACAAGTTAATATAACAATATGTACAGATAATTTAAATATAAATACAAATCCTGATATAGATATTTTTTATTCTAATAAAATTACAATATCAAAGATTTGGAATATGGTAAATGAAAATAATCTTAAGCTAGAAGAACCAATTTGTTTAAATACACAATACAGATTTAAATCACCAGAATTAAAATATTTAAGCAGTATCATGAGCAATAACAAAACTACAAATTATGAACAAAATGTAGATAATCTACATTTATTCTTAGCGAAAAATTCATATTCAGAAGTCGAAAATATTGCAAAACAAATAACAAGATTAGTAAAAAAAGAAAATATTAGATATAAAGATATTGCAATAATATCAAAAAATATCGAAGAATATGCTTCTTTAATTAGAGCAATTTTTTCAAAATATGATATACCAGTATTTATTGATGAAAAAAGAGATGTTAATCAAAATATACTAATTCAATATATAATTTCTATATTAGAACTATTAAATAAAAATTTTTCAAAGGACAATATATTTAATTATCTAAAACTAGGTTTTTTAGAAATCGAACAAGATGAAGTATTTGAATTAGAAAACTATTGTAATAAGTGGGGAATAAAGTATAATAAATGGGAAAAAGACTTTGAATATGATAAAGATAAAAATGAAAGAGTAGAAAGATTAAATGAAATAAGGAAACAAATAATAGAGCCATTAATAAAATTAAGAGAAAAAATAAATAAAGATAAAACTTTTAGAAATATAACAAAAACTCTTTATGAATTTATCCAAAATCAAAATATAGAAGAAAAGATAACCAAAAAAGTAGAAGAATTAGAAAAAAAAGGATTACTTGATTTAGCAAAAGAATATATACAAAGTTATAAAATAATAATGGAATTATTTGATGAAATAGTCTTAATATTTGGAAATGAAAATACAACAATTGATTTATATGATAAGATATTAAAAGTAGGATTAAGAAATAGTGGATTAGGTAAAATTCCAGGTACACAGGATCAAGTTACATTTGGAGATATAGATAGATCAAGAACACATAAAGTAAAAAATGTATTTATAATAGGATTAAATGATGGGAGTTTTCCAAGTGTAAACAAAGATGAAGGATTTTTAGATGATAATGATAGGCAAGAGTTAAAGGAACATGGACTAGAACTTGCAAAAGGTACACAAGATAAATTATATGAAGATAATTTTAATATTTATAAAGCTTTTACAACAGCTGAAAATGATTTATATTTATCATATACTTCATCAGATAAAGAAGGAAAGCCGTTAAGGCCATCTATTTTAATACATAAAATAAAAAAAATATATCCAAAACTTGAAGAAAAAAGTGATACAATTAAAAAAGAATACGAAGTGGCAAATGAAAAAGCAACATATGAAGAATTGTTAGAAAACATAGCAAATTTAGAAAAAGAAGATAAAATATCTGATATTTGGTATGAAATTTATCAATACTATAAAAGAAGTATAAAGTGGCAAGAAAAATTGGAAAATGATTTAAAAGCATTAGAATTTACAAATATACCACAAAATATAAAGAAAGAAAATATTGAAAAACTATATGGTAATACATTAAATACAAGTGTTTCAAAACTCGAAAGATATAGAAGTTGCCCATTTTCATATTATTTACAATATGGATTAAAACTAAAAGAAAAAGAAGAACCAAAATTACATGCTTTTGATACAGGCACTTTTATGCATGAAACAATAGATCAATTTTTCAAAATGGTAAAAGAACAGAAATTAAATTTACCTGAAATAGAAGAAGATGAAATATATAGAATAGTAACAGATATTATAGATAGTGAATTAGATTTAAGCAAAAATTTCATTTTTAATACTACTGAAAAATATAAATTATTGGTATATAGGTTAAAAAGAATTGTAAGTAAGGCTTTAAAGTATATTATTCAAACATTAATATATAGTGATTTTACAATTGAAGGAACAGAAGTTAATTTTAAGCCTATGATATTGAATTTAGAAAATGGAAAAAAGGTAGAGATTACAGGGAAAATAGATAGAATAGATACAGCGATTCGGTCAAGATAATAAATACTTAAGAATAATTGATTATAAATCATCAAGCAGAAATATAGACTTGAATGAAGTTTATGCAGGAATTCAGATTCAGCTACTTACATATTCTAATATTATGTGCAAAGAAGAAGAACTAATTCCAGCAGGTGTATTTTATTTTTCATTATTAGAACAGATGATAAATGCAGACAAGAAAATTTCTGATGAGGAAATTGAAGAACTAATTAGAAAAAATTTCAAGATGAAGGGATTGATTGTTGCAGATGTAAAAATTATAAAAATGAATGATAATACACTAAAACAAGGAAGCTCTAAATTAGTACCTGCAGCAATAACACAATCAGGAGATGTAAATCAAAAATGGACTAATGGAGTAAATAACGAAGAATTTAAAATTTTACAAGAATATATAGATTATATAATAAAACAAATATCAAGTGAGATTTTAAGTGGAAAAATAGACTTAAAACCATATAATAAAAATGGAAAGACTCCATGTGAATATTGTGGATATAAATCAATATGTGGTTTTGATACAAAACAAAAAGATAATAACTATAATTATATTGATAAAAAATCTAAAGATGATATAATCAAAAAAATGAAAGAAAAAATCTGAAGGAGATTTTAAATGGATTTATCAAATGAAAATGTTTTACACATTAAAAAAGATGGTATAGAATATCTACAATTTAAGAAACTCTTAGAGTATAAGGATATTATAAATCATGCTTATAGTTTAGGCATAGACAAAACTTACAGAACAGAAAAGCCAGACAAAGAAAAATTAGAAGAAGATGTATACAAAAACTCAATATACAACTATAAAAAACTATGTGAAGCAATTAATAGTAATTACAAGAACTTAGTAAAACCAAATCAAAATCATACTAACAGAGTAGAAATTGTAACAAACAAGATTAATAAAAATGAGCCAGATATACACATAGAAAAATATGAAAATGTAGATGGATTAATAACTAACAAAAAAAATATAATACTTGTGACAACAAATGCAGATTGTATATTACTATTATTCTTTGATCCAGTAAATAAAGTGATAAGCAATGTACATTCAGGATGGAAAGGAACATTACAAAGAATTTCAATAAAAGCAGTAGAAAAAATGCAAAAAGAATTTGGATGTAAGGCAGAAAATATTATATGTTGCATGACACCAAGTATAAGAAATTGCCATTTTGAAGTTGAAAAAGAAGTAAAAGATAAATTCATAAATGAATTCAAAGATATAGACTTAAAAGAAAAATGGATAGAAGAGACTTTATCAAATAAAAAATGGATGATAGATACTATCAAAATAAACAAAATATTACTAAAGCGAGAAGGATTAAAAGAAGAAAATATAATTGATAGTGGTATATGTAGTAGTTGCAATTCTAATTTAATACACTCATATAGAGTGGAAAAAGAAAATTATGGATTAAATACACTATTAGTAGAATTAAAGTAAGGAGGCAAATATGATAATTCCAAATAGATTAAAAATAGGAGATACAATAGGAGTACTTGCACCATCTGATCCAATTATTGGTGAAGATATTGAAGAATTAAAACGAGCAAAAAATATAGTAGAAAAAAGCGGATTTAAAGTGAAATTATCTAAAAATTTATATTCAAATACAAATGGATACAGTAGTACAGCAAGAGAAAAAGCAGAAGATATAAATGAAATGTTTAAAGACAAAGAAATAAAAATGATATGGTGTGCCGAGCGGTGGAAATAACTCTAATAACACTTTTGAATATTTAGATTTTGAATTAATAAAACAAAACCCTAAAATTGTATGCGGATATAGTGATATTACATCAATTACTAACGTTATTACTGCAAAAACAGGATTAGTAACTTTTAGTCGGAGCTAATTTTAAAACAATTGCAACAGATGAAACAGATTATAGCTACAAAGAAATATTAAAAAGATTCGTAGATGGAAGTTTAGAAATAGGAAAAGAAGGGGAAAAATATTTGCCATTAAAACAAGGAAAAGCAGAAGGTGAATTAATAGGAGGAAATTTAAGCCTGATTCATGAATTTGCAGCAGGTAAATATAAAGCAAATTTTGAAAATAAAATATTATTTTTAGAAGAATTAGGAATTGAAACTCCACCAGAAACAGCAAGTAACTTTTTGGCATTTATGAAACAAAATGATGTATTTGATAAAATAAATGGACTATGGATTGGAAATTATGAGCATGAGAGTGGATTCAGTTTAGAGAAAATAATTTCAGATATATTAGAATTACCAAATAAGAAATATAATTTTCCAATTATAAAATCTAATAATTTCGGGCATATAGAAACTAAAACAGTAATACCTATTGGAACAAAAGCAAGAATAGATACAACTAAAGATAGAAAGATAGAATTAATTGAAGAGTGTGTAAAATAGAGGTAGAAAATGTTTGATAAATGGGAAGAATTAGAAAATTCAATAAAAGGTTGTAAAAAATGTAAGTTGTGTAAAACAAGACAAAATATAGTGTTTGGAGTAGGTAACAAAAATGCCAAAATAATGTTTATAGGTGAAGGACCTGGAGCAGATGAGGATAGATTACGGAGAACCATTTGTAGGAAGGGCAGGAAAATTAATGGATATGGCATTTCAAGCAGTTGGTATAAAAAGAAACGAAGTTTATATTGCAAATATTGTTAAATGTAGACCGCCAGGAAATAGAAATCCTGAAGATGAAGAAGCAATAGCTTGTCTTGATTACTTACGAAATCAAGTGCTACTTGTTAAACCTGAAATTATAGTACTTCTTGGAAGTGTTGCTCTTAAAAACATTTTAGGTAAAGAATATGGAATAACTCAAAGTAGGGGAAAATGGATAGAAAGAAAAGGTATTAATTATATGCCAACATGGCATCCAGCAGCTTTACTTAGAGATGAAACTAAAAAAATTGATTTTATTAATGATTTAAAATTAGTAATGGAAAAAGTTTAATAAAAAATAAAAGTTAATGTTAAAATAGTATTATAATAATTTTAACTTAGTAAATGAAATGTTAGCTGACTTTTTATAAAAAATTAATAATTATATTAATAAAAAGACAGGTTTTGTCGAAAAATGCGATGAAAAGTTAAAAAATAGATAAAAATACATTGTAAAAATATGTAAACTGTGATAATATAATCACAGTTTTTTTAAATGCATTTAAAAATCAAAAAAATTTAAT
>CANPZA010000036.1 GCA_947588915.1 uncultured Clostridia bacterium | reverse complement strand
GCCTGGACATTTTCATAAAAAATGTTGACGAGGTCTAGAGTTATCGAAATACTCGGCGGATGCTCTAGTGGCTTTAGCTTTAAGCCATACTATTAATCAAAAAGCAATAGTGATATTGTAACAAATATTAATAGATAAAGCTTTTATTTGCATACTTTCAATTCCAGATCTAAAATTTAGGAGGAATTAAAATGTGTGGAATTGTAGGTTATATAGGAACAAAAAAAGCAAGTCCCATCTTAATAAATGGGCTAATACGATTGGAATACAGAGGGTATGACTCAGCAGGTATTTCAACAATTGAAAAAAATAGTCTTTCTATAATGAAAGATAAAGGTAGAGTTAAAAATTTATATAATATTGATGGAATTAATGATTTAGAAGGAACAATAGGTATTGCTCATACAAGGTGGGCAACACATGGAAAACCATCTAAGGAAAACTCTCATCCTCATATGGATAATAGTAAAACTTTTAGTGTAGTTCATAATGGAATTATCGAGAACTATAATGAATTGAAAAAATTTTTAACAGATAATGGATATACTTTTTATTCTCAAACAGATACAGAAATAATTCCAAATTTAGTGCATTACTATTATAATAAAAGTACAAAATCAAATGAATCAAAATTTTTAGAAGCTGTAAAAAATGCATGTTCACAATTAAAAGGAAGCTTTGCAATTGAAATTATTTGTAAAGACTTTCCAGATGTAATGATTGTTACCAGAAAAGATAGCCCTTTAGTTATTGGAAAAGGAGAAAACGAAAATTACATTTCTTCAGACATCCCTGCTATTCTTTCCTTTACAAGAGATTTTTACTTTTTAAATGACTTTGAACTTGCTGTATTATATAGAGATAATATAAAATTTTATGATAATAATCTAAATAATATAAACAAATCTACTAAAACTATTGAATGGAGTGCATCTAGTAGTGAAAAAGATGATTATGAAGATTTTATGCTAAAAGAAATTTATGAACAACCAAATGCAATTAGAGAAACAATAGGAGCAAAATTTAATGAAAATACAAAATGTGAATTTACCGAATTAAATTTCACAAAAGAATTTTTATCTAATATTAACAAGATTTTTATTATTGCTTGTGGTACAGCTATGCATGCAGGTTTAGCACGGAAAAAATGCAATAGAAAAGCTTTGTAAGATTCAAGTTGAAGTCGATATAGCTTCTGAATTCAGATATAGAGATCCATTAGTTGATGAAAAATCCTTATGTATTTTTATATCTCAATCAGGCGAAACAGCAGATACAATTGCAGCATTAAAACTTTGTAGAGAAAAAGGTGCAAAAACTTTAGCAATTAGTAATGTAATTGGAAGTTCAATTACTAGAGAAGCTGACTTTTCTATTTATACACATGCAGGACCTGAAATTGCTGTTGCTTCAACAAAAGCATATACATCTCAAGTTATTTTAATTACAATATTGGCAATTTATTTTTCTGAAATCTTAGGTATAAATAATGATGAAGTAGATAAATTAAAAAAAGATATATTAGAATTACCTAAAAAAATAGAAGAAACTTTAAAATTAGCAGAAACAATAAAAGAATTTTCTAAAAAAGTATATCAAGAAAAAGATATTTTCTTCTTAGGAAGAGGAATTGATGAAACTGTCGCTAAAGAAGGGGCTTTAAAATTAAAAGAAATTTCTTATATACATGCAGAAAGTTATGCAGCAGGAGAATTAAAGCATGGTCCAATTGCATTAATTGAAAATGGCATAACAGTTGTAGGTATCATGACTGATAAAAATCTAGTTGAAAAAACAATTAGTAATATACAAGAAGTAATAACTCGTGGTGCTAAAACCTTAGTTATCACAAATCAAAATGTAAATGATGAGATGTTTGACATGACTATTAGAATTCCTTCAACAAATACTTTCATCTCACCTATTTTATCAATTATCCCTTTACAATTATTTTCATATTACATTTCAAAGGAAAAAGGATTAGATGTTGATAAACCTAGAAATCTTGCAAAATCAGTTACAGTAGAGTAAAGTTATTATATATTTACACAAAAGCTACATTTACTGTAGCTTTTTATTTATATTTTTTTACTTTTTCAATAAATTTTATCCAATAAGTAATTTAATAATAATTAAACAAACTGCTCCTGGCAAGCCTAATAATCCGTATTAGAATACTAGTAAAAAAATTTAGTCCAATATGAAAGCCGAAATTACTTCCTACTAAATTTATAATAAAAATACAAATTCCACCTAAGATAGAATTAAAAATTAATTTTAATATTTTTTTTAGTGGAAAAATAAAAATCCTACCTATTATAAAAATAATACAAATACAAGCTAAATATGTAATCAGATTCATATCCATAAGATCTCTCCTAAAAAAATGATAATAATTTCTTATTATCATTTCTATGTTAGATTTAGGACAAATATTACATTAATTTATACTTATACTGCCTCTTCTTCATCACCTAAAGTAAACTTTATATCACTAATCATATCCAATTCTATTCCTTTTGACTTAGCTAATTTAATAAGATAATCTAATTTTGCTTGATTAGCTTTTATTTGATAAGTATAATAATCAACTAAATCTAAATTAGCATACTCAAAATTACGATTTGAAATTTTCAAATCTTCTCTAGCTTTTATAATTGCTTTAATCAATTCAATTTCTTTTTCAATTTCTGTTTTTTCTACTATTTTTTCTTCTCTAATATAATACTCATTTCGCATAAAATCACCTACTAATATTATTCTTATTTATTATACTCAGCATATTGAATTTTATTCATTAATTACTTAATTTTTCCATTTTATTTAAAACTTAAAATAATTTGCCGAAACCTCTTGTTTTTTTCCCCATTTTGTAGGATAATATATATGTATAATTATATTTTAGGAAGGAAAATTTTAATGAAATATATAGACAAATTCTTAAAAATGTTAAATACTGACAGGAATACCTTTGCTACTTATATATTAACATTATTTACAATATATATTGCAGTAGATAGAATTGTTGAAATGTTACTTATGATATTTACAGGTGTTTCTTATTCTTACTGGGGACCAATTGCATATGTTTTTGCATTAGCTTGCCCTGTTTTTGCATTTGCTTTTTCTGCTTCATCAAAATTTGCAAAAAACAAAGCATATAAAGTTACATTATTTTATATTTTTATAATAGGATTTTATATAATAGCACTTTCAATGTTTACTCAATGGCTTAATATGGGGGCTTGGCTATTACTATTATCTGTACCTAACTATACTGAATTGATTTCTGAATTTTCTGATTTAGTAACACCTGCATTTATAAGTATATCCTTGTATTTGCCACTTCTTACTATATATCCTATGTTTAAATGGATTTACTTTAAAGTAAAAGATGACCCTCTTAAAAAACGTTCTATTTGGGATTTTAAAGGAATTAGTTTAGCAGACAAAAAAGAAGACCATGGGCCATATACTTGTGAGGTATATATATGCACAGATGATGAATATAACAAGAAAATTATTATGCCTGAATCATCTAGATTTCAATCTTTACTTGTATGTGGTGGTTCTGGAAGTGGAAAAACTTCTTTAGTTTATGAACCATTAATTGCAAAAGACATTGAAAGAAAATATTTCTTTAAAGAAGCTTCTAAAGAATTAGGCTTTACTGCATTAAAAACAAAAATTGCTTACTTGAACAAACCTTTTGATAATGATTATTTAAATAAAAACTTTAATCTAAATATGTTAACACCAACAACTGGAAAAGAAAATATTTTTAATGCATATTTAAAGAAAATGATTTTAGGTAATATGTATGGTGAAAATGTTTATAGAGATTTAGGTCTTACTTTAATGGCTCCTGATGATGATACTATACAAAATATGATTGATGTTTGTAAAAATTTCGGAATAGATTATGAACTTATCGACCCTTCTAATAATACTTCATTAGGTTTAAATCCATTTGTATATGATGAACCTGATAAAATTGCTATGTGCATTTCTTCTATATTAAAAGCAATGTTTGTTATTACACATGATGATCCAGAAGAAGCGTACAGAGGAGATGTTTCAACTCAAGCAATTGAAAATGTTACTATTTTACTAAAAGAAATTTATCCAAGAATGAATGAAGGCGCACTTCCTAATATGGAAGATTTACTAAAATTATTGACTAATTTTGAACTAATAGAAAAAATGTGTGAAATAATGGCACATGATGAAGAATTAAAAGAAAAATATTCTGTTCAATTAGTGTATTTTAAGAAAAACTTCTATCATGATAGTCCAGGGAAAACTGAAATAGAAAAATATATTTACACTGCAGTTAGCCAATTAGATAGTTTACTTAGAATTCCTGGAGTAAAACCAATTCTATGTAACAGGCACAATAATATAAACTTTGATGAATGCCTATTAAATGGAAAAATAATTTTTGTTTGCACAAGACGTGGAGATCTAGGAGCAACAGGTCACAAAGCATTTGGATTATTTTACCTAATATCTATGCAAAATGCTGTATTAAGAAGACCTGGTAATGAAAGTAATAGAATACCTCATTTTCTATATATAGATGAATTTTCTGATTTTATTTGTAGAGCAACTGAGCCAATATTTACTTTATATAGAAAATTTAGAGTTGCACCTACTATTTCTATTCAAAGTATTTCTCAATTAGAGCTTATTGGACAAAAAGATAATTATAAAAATATAATATTATCTAACTGTGCAAATAAAATATTTACAGGAAGTGGAGAATTTAACGAAATTGAATGGTGGGAAAAAGAACTTGGTAAACATCGTGAATGGGTATATACAAACTCTATTGATACTGAAAAACTAGAATATGATCCTAAATATGGTAATGTAAAATGGGATTGGGTATCTAATGCAAAGGCTGGAAAATTACAAACATTAAAACAAAATCAAGCCCGGTTATAAAATTAGAGGAGAAAATGGAAGACCAATGTGTGGTTGTGGTAACTTTGAATATCTATCATCTAAATATAAAGAACCTCAAAAAATAAGAACATATGATTTTGGTAAATATTCAGATGGTGTTACAACTGCAACTGAAGATGATGTTGATTATATTAATAAAAAGAAACTTAATCTAAAAAATTTAGATTTTCTTGATGAAAAAGATGAATTCAATCCTGTACAAACTGACACTTCTGATTCAAAATATTTATTTGATAATGAAGATGCAATTGTAGTAAATTTGAAAAAAAGAAATTCTAATAATTAATTATTAAGAACTAAACCAAAAAGACTAAGTACATTGCTTTGCAAATAACTTAGTCTTTTTTTGTATTTTATCCTATTCCAATTAATTCCAATAAAATTCCTGATATAACTCCAATTGTATATAATAGTATAACTATATTTATATTTTGCTTTATCCCTTTATTAGTTTTAAATAATATAGCTAGCCCTATACCTGCTCCAACTAAAGTACCTGCAATCATAGTAGCCATAGAAATAACATTTTCTAAATACATTTGTGTTAAAATAACAGATGAAGCACAATTTGGGATTAAACCGATAATTCCAGAAACTATAGGTCCCAATATAGGTTGATTTTGTAAAAATGCAGATATCCTATTTTCTCCTATCCAATAAATAAGAATATTTATAATAACAGTAATTAACAATATAAATATAAAAATATTTATTGTATGTTTCAATGAAGATTTTAATATTCCATGCTCACAATGGCAATGATCTTTCTCACATAAATCTACAATTTTTTGCTCCTCTTGATTCTTATTTCTTAGCCTTAATACAAAATCTACAATAAAACCTGCTATAATTCCTATAAATAATTTAATACCTAAAATTGATAAAATAGTATTAATTGGCACTGCCTCTGAAATTAAAATTGGTAACATCTCATCAGATGTGGAAAGATACACAGAAATTAGAGTTCCCAATGTTATTACTCTTGCGGCATATAAATTTGTTGCAGAAACAGAGAAACCACATTGTGGGAATATACCAAGTATTCCACCTATTAAAGGTCCATATTTACCAGATCTCTTTATAGCCTCTTTGGTCTTGTCTTTAGTCTTATGCTCTATATATTCCATTATCAAATAAGTAATAAATAAAAATGGTAATAATTTAATACTATCAATAATAGCATCTAATAATATATCTATCATTTTTTACTCCTTCTTATCTTTAGTTTTTATATAATAACATATTTTTATAATTATTTCAATAGTTTATTTTTTGCATATTTTCATGTTTATTAAACTACATAAAAAATAATCTTGTTCACAAAATACTGTGACAAGATTATTTTTATTACATTCCCATTTTATCTATTTGTATAGCATCCATTTATTCTACCTGAGTTTCCATTATTATTTGGAATTATATTCACCCTTGCGCTAATTCCATTTAACCCTGAAACCTGATTATTACTACATCCGCAAATCTTGTTGTGAATTATTTGAAATTGTATTTACATTGTTATTATTTGCACATATATGTTCTTTTAAAAATCTATATATTATATATGTTAAAAATGCTGTTATATAACTTAAGATTGTATATGCAATAGTTGCAACTAAAAATTGTATATTATCTATTACAAATGTAACAATTAAAAATATTGCAAAGATAATTAGAGCAACTAATATTGGATTTTTGAAAATTCTTTGTAATGCAATTGAAATTATAATAACAGCAATAGGTAATGCAAAAAATATAAGTAAAACCTGATTTGTAATCATAACACTTCTCTCCTTTTCAAAATCTTACTATATTTTATGCTACCTGTTTATTTTTTGTTAATTTCTATTCATATTCCACTTTAACTAAATACAATCCTTGTGGAGGAAGCGTTTTTCCTGCTCTTTCTCTTTTTCCATCATTTATAATAGATACTATTTCCTCAGGTTTTATATTACCCATTCCGACTTCTACTAATGTTCCGTGCAATAATTCTTACCATATTATATAAGAAACCACTTCCTGTTAATTCAATCCAAATCCTATCATTTTCTTTTTCAATTACATTTGCTTTAAAAATAGTCCTTACACTATTTTTAGAACTAGTTCCACTTGATTTAAATGCTTTAAAATCATGCTCTCCTTCAAAATATTTTATTGCCTTTTTCATTTTCTCTATATCTAACTTCACAGGAATATGAGTTTCTAAATTTCTATAAATAGCTGTTCCTGCTTTAGAATTATTTATAACATAACGATATGTTTTTCTTTTACAACAAAATCTACTATGAAAATTGTCATCTACTTCCTCTGCTGATTTAATTAAAATAGATTTTTTCAAATTGCTATTGATTGCAACTGCAAACTTCTCAATTGGAATATTAGAATTTGTTTTAAAATTTGCGACCTGTCCAAAACTATGTACCCCTCTATCTGTTCTTCCAGATGCTATTAAATCTACTTTTTCTCCTGTTATTTGCTCTATTGATTTCTCAATAGTACCTTGTATATTTAGTTTATTAGGTTGTTTTTGCCAACCGATTAAATTCCTTTCCATCATATTCGATAACTAACTTTATATTTCTCATTTTTTTACCTTTTATAAAAGTCGCTTTTAATTAAGCGACTAACTTTATTTACTTCCTTCCTTCTCCTCTATCTTTTTTCCTTTTTTTATATTCTCTCTTATTTTCTTTAATCTTTCTTTCCTATCCTTTTTCTCAATAGTAAATCTTTTTGTCACAATATTACTAATTAGGATTTTCTTCAATACATCTTCTCTGATATCAGCAATTAAAGTTCCATCTTTCGCTACAGAAATTTTACCAGTTTCTTCTGAAACAATTATTACTATACTGTCAGATTCTTTTGATATTCCAATTGCTGCTCTATGTCTGGTTCCTAGTTCTTTTGCAATATCATTGTCATCTGCTAAAGGTAATACACACGCAGCAGCTGCAATTTTATTACCAGATATAACAACGGCTCCATCATGTAGTGGAGTTTTTGGTTCAAATATATTTACCAATAACTGAGGTGATACATCTGCATCCATTGGTATTCCTGTTGCTATTATATCTTGAATTTTAATATCTCTTTCAAAAACAATTAAAGCACCTGTTTTAGCTTTTGAAAGTTCAGTTGTTGCAATAACAACTTTATAAATATCCTCTTTTGTCTTTGTTGACACATCTTTATCAATTCCAAAAAACTTAGTTAATTTATTTGTTCCTAATTGCTCTAATGCTCTTCTTAATTCTGGTTGGAAAATAACAATAATTGCAATAACTCCTAAATTCATAATTCCAGTTAAAATCCAATTTAGAATTTTAAAATTTAAAAGCCCACTTAAAGCTGTAGCTACAACTAGAAGTATTATTCCTTTAATCAATTGCCATGCCCTAGAACCTTTAACAATTTTGAAAAAAGCATATAATAAAAATATTACAATTGTTATATCCAATATTAATGTAATTAGTTCAAATGGATTTTCTTGTAATGATTTTATATATGACATAATATTATCTCTATAAAAATTTTCCCAATTAATTCCTAAATTTATTACCATTTCTTTTGTATCTCCTTTTTACCTTAATAATGCATAAACAAGAGTAATTCCTGTTCCAGCTACCATTAATATAGCTAAAAATGCAGCCATAATTTTAACAAATATTTGTCCTTTATAATATTGTCTTTTTTGTTTTTTACTGTCTTTATTTTTCATTTGATTCATCCTTTCTATTATTAACTAATTATAATTATAACACATTTTGTTAAATTTTCAATTATTTTTTTAGTATTTGTAAAAAGCTTATTCAATAATTTCCAATATTATTTTTTCCTTTTGTATAGGATTTTTAGAAATCTTTATTATATTTTCTAATTGTTCTTTCGCATAATTTAATTTTTCAATATTATTTGCATGAATATAAGCAATTACATCATCTTCTTTGACTTTATCTGATACTTTTTTATTTAATATAATTCCTACCTGATAATCTATACTATCTTCCTTTTTTTCTCTTCCTGCACCCAAATATGAAGCTAATTTTCCAATTTCTTTACTATTTATTTCATAAATATACCCATTCATTTTACTATATATTGGTTCTATAAAATTAGCTTTTGGAATGCTTTCGACATCTTCTATATATGAAGCATCTGCTCCTTGAGCTTCTATTAATTGTTTAAACTTATCATAAGCTTTCCCATTTTCTATGTTTTCTAACATTTTATTTTTATTATTTTCTAAATCTTCTCCTAAACCAGAAAGTTTTATCATATATGCACCTAGCGTAAGTACCACTTGTTTTAAATCGTCTGGCATTTCTCCTTGTAAAAACTTAATTGCCTCTATAACTTCTAAGGAATTTCCCACATTATGCCCTAATGGTTCATCCATATTTGTTAATACACATATTGTTTGTTTATTTACTAATTTTCCTATTTTAATCATTTTATTTGCAAGTGTTCTTGCATCTTCTATGTTTTTCATAAATGCACCTTTTCCAACTGTAACATCAAGTACTATTTTTTGAGCTCCACTTGCAATCTTTTTACTCATAATACTAGATGCAATTAAAGGTATACTCTCTACACATGAAATACTATCTCTTAAACTATACAATTTTTTATCAGCAGGTGCTAAATTAAAGGTTTGTGAAATCATACTAATCCCAATCTGTTTTACATTTTTAATGAATTTCTCAATTTCTATTTCTGTTTGATAACCTGGAATAGATTGTAATTTATCAACTGTCCCTTCTGTAAATCCTAACCCTCTTCCTGACATTTTTGCAACTGGAACTCCTAAAGAACTTACAATTGGTAATAATATAAGTGAAACTTTATCTCCTACTCCTCCTGTAGAATGTTTATCCACAATTATTTTATTCAATGTGGATAAATCTAGTATCTCTCCTGAATTTGCCATACTAAGTGTTAAATTAGTTGTTTCTTCATCAGTCATTCCATTTAAATATATTGCCATAATTAAGGCTGCAGCTTGATAATCTTTTATGTTTCCATTAGTATATTCAAAAACAAAATATTCGATTTCCTCTTTAGATAATTCTCTTTTATCTCTCTTTTTTTCGATTATATCTAATATATTCACTTTCACACTTCCCATTATTATTCTATATAAAATTTTTTGTAAAACTCCTTCTATGAATTGGTGTTAAACCATATTTTTTTATAGCTTCTATATGTTTTGAAGTACCATAACCTTTATGAGATATAAATCCATATTGAGGATAAATCTCATCCCATTGTCTCATAATTCTATCTCTTGTTACTTTTGCAATAATAGATGCTGCTGCTATATTATAACATTTTGCATCTCCTTTTATTATTGAATCATAAGGAATTCCCTTTGTATTGATATGTGTTAGTGCATCTACCAAAATCAAATCTGGTTTTACTTGCAAACCTTCTACAACTTCAGTAACTCCTTGTTTTGTTGCATTTAATATATTTATTTCATCTATTACATCTTTATCTATAATTGAAACTGAATATGATATTGCTTCTTCTAAAATTAAATCATATAATTTTTCTCTCTTATTTTCAGAAACCTTTTTTGAGTCATTTACACCTTCTATCATAGAATCTTTTGGCATAATAACTCCTGCAACTACAACAGGACCAGCTAGTGGTCCTCTTCCCGCTTCATCAATTCCACATATTTTTTGGAAACCCTTACTATATAATTTTTTTTCTATTTCTTTTAATTTAGTTAATCTTTCTATTTCTTTTTCTTTCATTATACTCACTTCTATATTTCAATTATATTTATTCAATTTCTATAATTGGATTGTATTTATATCTGTTAAAGAATATTTTCCATTAAAACCTACTGTGTTGTACACCTCTACAGTTTCCTTTGCCTCATTAAATTCAATTAAATATTTTTCACCATCTTCTAATTCTATTTTATCTAATCCCCATTTTTCTTGTGCTTTTTGGGTTAACCAATAGCATGTAGATGAATCTGAAACTCCGAAATTTGATGGTATATCTGTTGCCTTTTCAAGTTGTGCTCCTTCTTCACTTTGGTTTTCATATACTTCACTTCTGATTTTTTGTTTTTCCTCTTCTGATTTTTGTTCTGGATTAATTCCCATTTTAAAATTGGCTTGTTCTACATATTCTTTTGCTTTTGCCTGGATTAATAACATATTTGTTTTTAATCCTTCTAATTTTGTTTTTTCTATTACATCTTTACCACTATAAATAGATATGCTTGTAATAATAGCTAATACAATAATTGTTATTACTAGTGCTACTAAAGTTATTCCTTTATTACTTTTAAAATACATATTAATCATCCTTTGCTATTTATTTTCCTACATTATATATTTTTCTTAATATATTTTCAATACATTATCAATTTTTTTTCACATAAATTTCACAAATCTCTTGTATT
>CANPZA010000035.1 GCA_947588915.1 uncultured Clostridia bacterium | reverse complement strand
TATTACATTTTTAAATGTATTTTGCCTAAACGTTTTTTTGTTTAGGTACAGCCTAAAGCTCTTAAATGGTAGAGCATTTTTATAAAGGTTCAAATCCTTTTTAGGCTAATCGACGTAGAAATATCCTTCTATGCTACGAAGTGCCCTTGCTAGATTTATTTCTAGCAGGGGCACTTCAATTTATATTTCTGGATAAGTACTATTTCTTGGCATAATTGGTGGTCTTGGTCCTGGTCCTCCTGGAAAAGGTGGTCTCATAGGTGGTCTTGGTGGTCGATTATTTCCTAACAATTCCCTTATAAGTAAAATCCTTATTAAATCTCTAAGATTATTATTTCTATATTGTCTATTTTCTTGTATCTTTTCATCTTTTATATCTCTTCTTACTGATCTATTATTAGTAGTATTATTTGTAATATTATTATGAGTAGTTGTTGTACTATTTCCTAAGTTAATATTTAATTTTATTTCAGTTTCTGGCTCTACATGATTGTAAATTTCTTCTGTTAATTCATCAATTAAGTCTGATGTTATTGGTTTTGTGTTATTTGAACATGCTTTAGAAATCATTGGATAAACAACTTTATATATTTCAGGATAACATGCTTCTAAAATAACTTCATTTTCATTATTTCTATAATCATTTTGATAAAAATTATTATTTTCAAAATGTGTACTAACATAATTAGGATATCCTAAAATGCTCCTTATGTACTCTTCATATGATTCATTATTATACATATATAACCTCCTTAATATTTTGTATATTATATGTATAAAATATTAAGAAGGTTATTATTTTATATATTATTTACTAGATTTTTAAATTTATTTCCCCTATCCGCAAAGTCTTTAAACATATCAAAGCTTGCACTTGCAGGAGAAAATAAGACAACATTACCTCTTTTTGCTATCTTTTTTGCTAATAATACAGTTTGTTCTAAATTATCACACATATAAATTGGTAATTCTTTATTTTGTATTTCTAATTCATTTTTAACAACTTCAAAAATTTTTCCTGCAGTTTGACCAATTAAAATTAATGCTCTAACTTTTTCTACAATTGGTTTTGCAATTGGCATATAATCTAAATTTTTGTCATAACCACCAGCTATTAATATAATATCTTCATCAAAAGCATTTAATCCGAGATAAAGTTCTTGTAGGAGATGAGCTAGATGAATCATTATACCAACTTACTCCTTCTATTTGTCTTATAAATTCTATTCTATGTTCTACGGGTTTAAATTCCTTAATTGCTAAAATAGCATCTTCCAACGGTACTAAACTTTTAGTTGCTGCGATTGCAGTTGCAATATTTTCCAAATTGTGCTTTCCTCTTAAAACAGTATCTTCTTTATTTAAAATATGTTTCCTTATTTTATCTTCGCATTCTTTTATTACATCTCCATCAACAATTAATCCATTATCAAGTTTTTCCCTACTACTGAAAAATATTACTTTTCCATTTGCTTCTTTTTCACAATTTCTTGTAATTTCATTATCATAATTTAAAACTAAAATTCCATTTTCATCTTGATATTTAAAAATATTCTTTTTTGATTCTATATATTCTTCATAATCTTTATGAATATTTAGATGATTTGGTGTTATATTAGTAATAACCGAAATATCAGGGCTTATTTCCATTCCCATTAATTGAAAACTACTTAATTCTAGAACAACTATATCTTCTGGTTTTATTTCTGGAAGTTTTGTAAAAAGTGGTGTTCCTATATTTCCGCCTAAGTATGCATTATATCCTGATTTTTTTAATATATTATATATCAAACTTGTTGTAGTTGTTTTTCCATCACTACCTGTTATTCCAATTATTTTACAAGGACACATTTTCATAAGCATTTCAATTTCTGTTGTAATAATTGCTCCCCTATTTTCTTCTTTTTGTAATTCATATTTAGTTGGTAAACAACTTGGAGAACGAAATATAATATCAAATCCACTTAAAAATTTTAAACAATTTTTTCCTAAATTAAATTCAAAACCATAATTTGTTATTTTATCCATTACTTGTTTTGGTATGTCATCTATATTTCTTTCATCGAAAACTGTTACTCTAGCTTTATTTTCATACATATAATCTATTAATGGTATGTTACTTACTCCTAATCCTATAATGGCTACTTTTCTAAATTTTATGTATTCATTAAATTCTTTTAATTTTTCATTTTCAAATTCCATCTTGATTTCACCTCTAAAATAATTATATTTAATTTTATTATTTTTGTTCTTATTTTTTATATTATATATCAAATGTAAAAAAAAGACAAATAAAAATAGTATAATTTCAATTTATTCAGGACAAAATATAATTAAATTTGAATGGAGGTGCTTTTCATGTCAGATAAAAATAACAAACAAAACAAAAACAATAATAACAATAATAATAATCAAAACAATAACAATAATGAAAAACAAAACAATAATAACTGTAGATAATTTGTTTTAAAAAGTAAATGCCAAAGAAGTTTATCCTCTTTGGCATAATTTTTATATATTATATTTTTCTCTCTTTGTATATGTTGTATGTAATAACTTTTCTGCAATTTCACTTCCTGGTTTTTCTAAATATTCTTTATAAATTTTCTTAATAACTGGGTTTTCATGAGATTTTCTTATATGACTTTTTTCATCAATAGAATATAATCCATCTGCTCTTAGTTTCCTTACATCATATCTAGAACGTGTTTTAGAGCTTTTAATTGGTTGACCTCCACCCATAACACATCCTCCTGGACATGCCATAATTTCTACAAATTGATAATCAGCATTTCCTGATTTTATTTCCTCTAATATTTTCTTAGCATTAGATAAACCACTTGCTGCAACTACCTTAATATCTTTACCATCAATACTTATGCAGGCTTTTTTTATTCCATCTCCTCCGCCTAACTTGCTCAAAATCTATTTTTTCTAAGCTTTTGCCTGTTAATGTATCTTGAGCTGTACGAAGAGCTGCTTCCATAACTCCACCAGTAGTTCCAAATATTGCCCCACTACCAGTAGCTTCCCCCATTGGAGCATCAAATTTGCTATCTTCTAATTCTACAAAATCAATGTTTGCTTGTTTAATCATTCTAGCTAATTCTCTGGTAGTAATACTATTGTCAACATCAAACATGTCATTATTTTTCATTTCATCTCTTTGTCTTTCAAATTTCTTAGCAATACATGGCATAATAGAAACTACATATATATTTTTAGGATCTATATTTTCTTTTTCTGCATAATAAGTTTTTAAAAGAGCTCCAAACATTTGATGAGGAGATTTACAAGTTGATAAATGTGGTAATAATTCAGGATAATTCATTTCAATATATCTAACCCAACCAGGACTACAAGAAGTAATCATAGGAAGTTTTCCATTTCCTTTAAATCTTTCAACAAATTCATTTGCTTCTTCCATAATAGTAAAGTCTGCACCTGTATTTGTATCAAAAACTTTATCAAATCCTAATTTTTTTAAAGCTGTTATCATTTTTCCTGTTACATTTGAACCAATATCCATTCCAAACTCTTCACCGAAGTGCTACTCTTATTGCTGGAGCAGTTTGTGCTATTACAACTGTATTAGGATCTTTTAATTTTTCCCATACTTCATCAGTTGTTTCTTTTTCATGAAGTGCACCTGTTGGGCAACTTTGAATACATTGACCACAAAAAGTACAATTTACATCATTTAAACTTTTATTATTAACTGTTGATATGCAAGATTCGAAACCTCTATTTATACAATCTATTGCACCTACTTCTTGTACATTTTTACATGTTGCTATACATCTTCTACATAAAATACATTTATTAAAATCTCTTACAATTGATGGAGATAAGTCATCTATCTCATGTTTTGACATTTCACCTTCAAATTCTATATTAGATATATTAAATTTTCTTGCCAAATCTTGTAATTCACAATTACCAGAACGTATACAAGTTAAACAATCTACTTTATGATTTGAAATAATTAAATCTAAAACTACTCTTCTTGCTTCAACTACATCAGGTGTATTTGTATGAACAACCATTCCTTCTTCTACTTTTTGAATACAAGATGTAGCAAATCCTCTTCTTCCTTCTATTTCTACAATACACATCCTGCAATCTCCAACTTCATTTATTTCTTTCAAGAAACATAAAGTTGGAATATCGATATTGGCTTTTCTTGCAGCATCTAATATAGTTGTTCCTTTTTTTACTTTTATCTTTTGCCCATCAATTGTTAAATTAACTATATCATTTTCCATGTTTTTCCTCCCTTTTATTGTTGGAAATTTAATTTTTTATAATTTTAATTAGCTTCCAATTGCTTTAAATGGACAACTAGCCAAACAAGTACCACATTTAATACATTTTTCTTGATTTATTACTCTTTTTTCTCTTGCTTCACCTTCAATTGCATTTACAGGGCAATGTTTTTGGCATAGGCCACAACCTTTACATTTTTCTTCATTAATCACTATTTTAGCTAATTTTTTACATTCCTGACTCCTACATTTTTTATCTACAGCATGTTCATTAAATTCATCTCTAAAATATTTTAATGTACTAATTATTGGATTTGGAGCACTTTGACCGAAGTCCACATACACTAGATTTCTGAATATTAACTGCTAGTTTTTCTAATTTATCTATATCTTGAATTTCAGCTCTTCCTTCACAAAGTTTTTCTAAAATTTCAAGCATTCTTTTAGTTCCAATTCTACATGGTGTACATTTTCCACAACTTTCGCTTACTGTAAATTCTAAATAAAATTTAGCAAGTGAAACCATACATTTAGTATCATCCATTACAATTAATCCACCGTGATCCCATCATAGATCCTATTTGTTTTAAGGATTCATAATCTATAGGTGTATCTAAATGTTCTTTTGGTATACATCCTCCTGATGGTCCTCCTGTTTGTGCTGCTTTAAAATCTCTACCATTTGGAATTCCACCACCAATATCATAAACAATTTCTCTAAGTGTTGTTCCCATAGGTACTTCTACTAATCCGATATTATTTACATTTCCGCCTAATGCAAATACTTTCGTTCCTTTTGAATTTTCTGTACCAATTGATGAATACCATTTTGCACCTTTTAATATTATTTGAGCTATATTGGAATATGTTTCCACATTATTAATTAATGTTGGTTTACCCCATAGACCACTTTGTGCAGGATATGGTGGTTTTACTCTAGGTTGCCCTCTTTTTCCTTCAATTGATTCTAACAAGGCTGTTTCTTCACCACACACAAATGCACCTGCTCCAAGTCTTATTTCTATATCAAAATCAAAATCTGTACCAAATATTTTCTTTCCGAAGTATTCCATATTCTCTTGCTTGATTTATTGCAATTTGAAGGCGCTTAACTGCAATTGGATATTCTGCTCTTACATAAATAAATCCTTTATTTGCTCCTATACAATATGCTGCAATTGCCATTGCTTCTATAACGCTATGTGGATCACCTTCTAGAATACTTCTATCCATAAATGCTCCTGGATCTCCTTCATCTGCATTACATACAACATATTTTTGTTTTCCTTCTACAATTTTTGTTAATTCCCATTTCTTACCTGTTGGAAAACCTGCTCCTCCTCTTCCACGAAGTCCAGAATTTTTAATTTCTTCTATTACTTCATCTGGTGTCATTTCTTTTAATACTTTTTCTAATGCTTTATATCCATCAAATGCTATGTATTCATCTATTTCTTCAGGATTTATTACACCACAATTTTTTAAAGCAATTCTTTTTTGCTTTTTATAAAATGTTAAATCATCTAAACTATTTACTGTCTTTCCATCTATATCTTTTGCAAGTAATCTTTCAACTCTATTACCTTCTATAATATGAGTTTGAATAATTTCTTCACAATCTTCTGGTTTTACCATAGCATAAAAAGTATCCTCAGGTCTTATAATTACTATTGGCCCTTTTGCACATAATCCAAAACAACCTGTTTTTATAACTCTAACATTGTCTATATTTTTTTCTTTTAATATTTTTCTAAAATTTTCTAAAATCTGTGGTGATTTTGAAGATGTACAACCGGGTACCATGACAAACTAAAATATGTTTCTCTCTAGTATCTAATTTTGTATTTACTCTTAGCTCTAACTCTTTTCGTTTTTCTTTTCTTATTTTATCAATTTCCTCCAATGTTTTCATTAAAGTTCCCTCCTATCCTAGCTTTTTTTCATTAATTCATCTAAAACTTGATCTAGTTTTTGCACAGTTGCTTTTCCATATACTTCACCATTAACAGTAAATACTGGTGCCAAGCCACATGCTCCAACACATCTAGTTTCTTCTATGGAAAACATACCATCTTTTGTTGTTTCTCCTGGTTTGATTTTTAGTCTATCTAATAATCTATCCATTATTTTTTGTGAGCCTTTGACAAAACATGCCGTTCCCATACATACAGATATATTATATTTTCCCTTTGGTTTTAATGAAAATCTAGAATAAAAAGTAATAACACCATATATTTCAGCCATTGGCATTTTTAAGAACTCTGATAATTCTTTTTGAGCTTCCATTGGAACATATCCATAATGTTCTTGGATTTCATTTAACATTTGAATAAGATTATCTTTTATTGGCTTATACTTTAAAATAAGTTTTTCCATAAATTCATCTTTCTTAGGCATTTTTTTACCTCCTTTTAATAATATATATTAAAACACTATATAAATTATATCAAACCTAAATATTTAATACAATGGTTTTTATGAAAATTTATGTCGAATTTTATTTTTTATTGACAACTTTATTAAAAAATGAGATACTTAAATTATAAAAAATAAAGGAGGAAAAGCTTATGGGATATAATTATTATAATACATCTTCTATTCCAACAGATTCAATTACTACTGCACTGATTGCTGCTTTGGGTGCATTTATAGGTCTTATTCTAATTATAGGAATTGTAATATCAGTATTGCAGATTATTGGTATGTGGAAAGTTTACAATAAGGCTGGTGAAAAAGGTTGGAAATCAATTATACCATTTTACAATATAGCAATATTATATAAAATCTCTGGAATGTCTCCATATCTTGTCTTTGTGTATATTGGTTTGTTTTTTCCAATAATTAATATATTCGCAGGAATTGCATTATCAATTATCACATTATATCAAAAAGTCAACCTTATGAGAGCTTTTAAAACATCTACTGGTCTTACTGTTGCTATGATTATGGTTCCATTTATTACTTATTTAGTACTTGGATTTGGAAAATCACAATATTATGGATTTGATGAATAAATAAAATAACCTTTAGTACAAAATACTAAGGGTTATTTTTTTCTATTTTTTTTATTATTTCATCTATACTTTCTTTGGGTGTAGATGCTCCTGCCATTATTCCAACACTTAATATATCATTTGGTAATTCATCTAATTCTTTAACTGTTTCTACCAAAATAGTATTTGTACAATTATTACTTGCGATTTCATATAATTTTCTAGTATTTGAGCTATTCTTTCCTCCAACAATAATCATTGCATCTACTTTTTTTGATAATTCTTCTGTCTCTTTTTGTCTCTGCTCTGTTGCTAAGCAAATTGTATTTTTAATATAAAAATCTACTTCTTTTGGTATTTTTTCTTGTAATATTCTTTTTATCTTATCAAACTTCTCTAGACTGTATGTTGTTTGAGATATTAAAAGTAATTTATTAATATTCGATTTCTTAAATGTTTCTATAGCATTTTTAATATCTTTTTCATCTTCAATAACAAAATAATTTGTACAATAACTTAAAGTTCCTATATTTTCCGGATGATTTTTACTTCCTAATAAAAATATAAAATATCCATTTTTATTAAATTCATCTACAATTTTATGTATTTTTAAAACATTTGGACAAGTATAATCTTTTATTTTTATCTTCATTTTATTTGCTAAATCATATATTTCTTTAGAAACTCCATGTGCACGAATTATTGTTATTCCGATTTGCATCTTCAATTTTTTCTATACATTTAATTCCTAAATTTTGTAACTTTTTTATGACTTGTTTATTATGAACTAATTCACCTAAACAATATATTTGGTCATTTTTATTTGTTGCCTGATTTGTAGCACCGCTCAACCGCTCTTTTAACTCCATAACAAAATCCAGCTGTTTTTCCTAATAATATTTCCATTTTTATTATTCTCCTTAATTCATTTGAACTGTTCCTACAATACTATTAATATCATCTATATTGTGCTTTTTCATATAATTTTCAATACCGATTACAGTTTTTATACTTGTATATGGATCAATAAAATTTCCTGCTCCAATTGAAATAGCATTTGCTCCTGCTAGCATAAATTCAATTGCATCATCTCCATTAACAATTCCACCCATTCCAAGTATAGGAATATTAACAGATTGTGCAACTTGATAAACCATGCGTACTGCAACAGGCTTAATTGCAGGTCCTGAAAGACCACCTGTATTATTTGCAAGCACTGGTTTTTTCTTGTCTATGTCGATTTTCATTCCAAGTAAAGTATTTATCAAAGATATTCCGGTCAGCTCCTGCATCTTCTACTGCTTTTGCAATTGATGAAATATCTGTTACATTAGGTGTTAATTTAACAATTAAAGGTTTGTCTAATACTTTTCTTACTTGTGATGTTACTTCTTTTACTCCTTCATATGTATTTCCAAATGCCATGCATCCTGCTTTAACATTAGGGCAAGATAGATTCAATTCTACACCATCAATATCTAGTGAATTTAATATTTTACAAAGTTCTACATATTCATCAATACTACTTCCACATGCATTTACTATTATTGCTACATCATATTTTCGTAAAAAAGGTAAATCATTTTGTGCAAAATATTCTACACCTGGATTTTGTAATCCAATGCTATTTAACATACCACTTGCAGTTTCACAAACTCGTGGTGGTTTATTTCCAGCCTTTGCTTTTAGAGATGTTCCTTTTGTTATTATTCCCCCTAATTTACTTAAATCAAAAAAATTACTATATTCTCTTCCATAACCAAAAGTTCCTGATGCTACTGTTACAGGATTTTTCATTTCTATTCCTGCAAAATTAATTTTTGTATTCATTTATTTTAGTCCCTCCATTCCTTTTTTGTTTTAAATTTCTACATCTTTGCAATTAAATACTGGACCTGCTTTGCAGACATGCCAATATTCAGGATTATCATCTGGGCTATTAGCTGTTTTCACAGCACAACCTAAACATACTCCTAACCCACATGCCATTTTTTCTTCTAAAGATATCTGACATGGTATGTTTTTTTCAATCGCTAATTTTTGTATAGCTTTAAGCATTGGAAGAGGTCCACAAGCAAAAATACTATCAATTTTTCCTTCATTTATATCTTTTTCCAAAAAATTAATTGCAAATCCTTTTTTACCATAACTTCCATCATCTGTTGCTAATATAAGATTGTTAGAAACATCATTAAATTCTTGTTCTAGCATAACAATATCTTTATTTCTAAAACCAATATATGTATTTACATTTTTACCATCTCTTTTTGCTGATTTTGCAAGTTCATATAATGGAAATACTCCAATTCCTCCACCAATTATTGCTATGTTTTGATATGTTTCATATTTAAAAGTTCCATATCCTAATGGTCCTATTACATCAATTTGACTTCCTTCTTCTTTTTTAGATAAAATTTCAGTTCCTTTTCCTTTTACTTGAAAAATGAACTCCAAAATCCCATTTTCTCTATCTAAATTATATATGCTAATAGGTCTTCTTAAGAATGGATCTAATTGCTCAGATACTCTAATTTCAATAAAATTACCTGGTTTAGCATTTTTTACAATATTAGGTGCTTTTATACTAAATTTAAATATATCACATTTCAACTGCTCTTTTTTTACTAACTCTGCTAATAATAACTCTGCCATAATTTTCCTCCTTTTTTGGGTAAAGTTGGGACGGTCCCAGATTTACCCTTTTAGTTTTTAATTGGGTAAATTGGGGACTGTCCCAATTTTACCCTGAAATTGCTTGGTTTAATTCTTCTCTCATTCGTATTGCTTCCGCTCTTGTGGCTTTTGCATATTCTCTTTCTGAGAATTTGTCTTTCCAGTTATCAGATTTATATGCACACATTAGGCTTCGTGAAGCATTAACAATACCACCTAATCCATGTTTGTCAAAGCCTAGTGCTATGTCAGATGCTTTTCCTCCTTGTGCTCCATATCCTGGTATTAGAAAATATGTATGTGGGGCTATTTTTCTTATTTGTTCTAATTGTTCTGGATATGTTGCCCCAACTACTGCTGCTATACTACTATAATCATTTTCTCCTCGTAATTCTTCTCCCCACTTTTCTACTAATTCTGCAACATGCTTATATATCTCGTTATTATTTTCTAATTTTAAATCTTGTAATTCACCAGATGATGGATTAGAAGTTTTCACTAATATAAATATTCCCTTGTTGTATTTTTTACAATCATCTATAAATGGCTTTACACAGTCTGTTCCCATATAAGCATTTACAGTTATAAAATCCACATCATAAATTGTTTCCATTTTTTCTCCTATTTGTGTTTTTCCTAAAAATGCATTAGAATAACCGACTTGCTGTTGAACCAATATCTCCTCTTTTAACATCTGCAATTACAATCATTTTCTTTTCTTTTGCATATCTACAAGTTTCCTTAAAGGCTTCCATTCCAGGTAAACCATACATTTCATAAAAAGCTATTTGTGGTTTGATTGCAGGTATTATATCACATACATTGTCAATTAATTCTTTATTAAATTCTATTATTGCATCTCTTACTCCCTCTAAGGTTTGAGGGTATTTATCAGTTACACATTTAGGTATCATTTCATATCTTGGATCTAAACCAATTACAGTTGGATTATTTGTTTGTTTTATTTTTTTTATTAAATTATCTATTGCATTCATTTTTTAACTCCTTTTCCCATTCTTTTTCATTAAAGCCTACTAAAATAACCTTATGCGTTATAAATAAAGGTCTTTTTACTAACATTCCATCAGTTGAAAGCAATTCTATTTTTTCTTCATCTGACATTTTAGGTAATTTTTCTTTTAAATTTAATTCTTTATATTTTAAGCCACTTGTATTAAAAAATTTTTTTATCATCAATCCACTTTTGTTTATCCATTTTTCTAATTCCTCTTTTGATGGCTTTTCTTCTACTATATGTCTTTCATTAAAATTTATATTGTTATTTTCTAACCATTTTTTTGCTTTTTGACAAGTAGAACATTTTGGATAATGTATAAATAAATTTTCCATTTTCAAACCTCTCCTTATTTACAAAAGGGATTATAAGAATGTCACTTAATCCCTTTTTCATATACTACTCTTCCTCCAACTATTGTATAGTATACTCTTCCTTTTAGTTCTTTTCCTATAAATGGTGTGTTTTTTGACTTTGATACTATCATTTCTTTTGTATACGTATATTTTTCATTTGGGTTAAATATTGTTATATCTGCAATTTTACCTTCTTCAATTGTTCCTCTATCAATTTTTAGAATCTTTGCTGGATTATAAGATATAACTTTTACTAAATCTAAATATGAAATTTCACCTGTGTCTATTAAATTCATAATTTCAGCAGGTAATGCTGTTTCAAATCCTATTATTCCATTTGGTGCTTGAGCTAATCCTTTATTTTTTTCATCTTCAGCATGTGGTGCATGGTCTGTTATTATACAGTCAATTGTTCCTTCTTTTAATCCTTCTATTATTGCTTGTCTATCTTTTTCTTCTCTTAATGGTGGATTCATTTTTGCATTCACGCCTGATGTTAATACTTCATCAACTGTGAATGTAAAGTAATGAGGGCATGTTTCACAAGTTATTTTTACTCCTCTTTTTTTAGCATCTCTAACCATATTTTTTGTTGTTTTTGTACTAATATGACAAATATGTGCTCTTACATTATTTGTTTCAGATATTACGATTTCTCTTGCTGCCATTATTTCTTCAGCTTCTGGTAATACTCCTTCAACTTCTAACTTATCTGCGATTTTTCCTGCATTTATGCTACCTGCTGAAACTGATTTTTCTTCACAATGTGATGCAACAAAAGTTCCTAATTTATCTGCTTTTATTATTGCTTCCCTCATCATTTTACTATTTACAACTGGCATTCCATCATCTGAAAATGCGAT
>CANPZA010000034.1 GCA_947588915.1 uncultured Clostridia bacterium | reverse complement strand
CTTGAGGGGTGGTACGCGTTGTTGTTTTTGATAAGACCGGTAGAGACCGCTCACAAACAAACAGCCATCGCCTCTGAGATCATTAGGAGAAGACAGCCACCAAGGAGATGAAGCATCTTTATTGTATATTCCATGGCTATCTTCTGCTTTTAACCAGTGATCGTAATTATGAACTGTATAACCATATGTTCCTAAGGTCACCGATATGTCTCCTTTTTTATATGTTGATGTATGATCACTGTCTGTATTCTTATTATATGATGCTTCAAATAATTCTGCTGTCGGACTTGCTATGCTAAACGTTGCATCTTCATTTTTATATTTCGCCCATGGTCCTTCTTCTGTTGTGTCTGTAAACCATGCTGTTGCTTGTAAATTTACGTTTGACTTTATATTTGTATCTGTAAATAATTCACTTATTCTTCCATTTAATTTTTGTCCTACTATGCTCATTTTTGTCATATCAGTATAACTGCCATAATAGTTACTTGGTTGATAATTTTCCACTAGTTCATCTGCTATTAAATAGGTATATTTCTCATCTTGATAAAATAATCTCCATACATTTGATGTTGTTTCTGTTGTTCCTACTTTATATGATACATTATACTTCTTTACTTTCCAACCATACTTATTTGTATTTGTTGCTGTTTCTACTCCTACTGTTAATTCCTCTGGGAAAAATGTTTCTCCTCCTGTACTTTCTACTTTTCCATTTGCATTTATTGTTACTTCATATCCATTTACTTTTACTTTTAATGGGAAATTATCATCTGTTATTTCATTTGGTACTCCTACTATTCCTGTAATTTTATTTAAATTATCCTTTAATTCTTTATAATCTAATTTTCCATTTTTTTCATAGCTTCCTACCACTGCTAATTTTACTTGTTCTTCTGCAGATGCTTTACTATTTTCATCTTCTGCTTTGCCTATTTGATTTAGTATCCCCTCATCTCCTGTTAATGTTGCAATTGATACTGTAGCTAAAATTAGCAAAACTATAATAGTTATGACAAGTGCTATTAATGTAATACCTTTAGTTCCTTTTTTCTTTGTTCTTTTCATATTTTTTCTATTCTCCTCTCCTTTTTTCATTTGTTATGTAATTCTTACTCTACTTCTTTACATCACATTTTAACATAGACTTTTTTCTTTTTCAATAATTATTGAAAATGTAACATAATTGTAATATTTGCATAAGATGTCTTTTTTATTCATATTAAAAAGACAAAATCTATTAGACTTTGCCTTCCATTATTTTTATTCCTTATTATTTAAATGTTGGATATCCATTGCTTCCCATATACCATTTTTCCCATGAGGTGTTTTCTCCTATATTTTTGTTTAATAATTCTACAAATTGCTCATTATTTTTTATTTGCTTTTCTAGTATTCCTTTTTCTGTTGCTCCTATACTTTCCGATTTTTCTGCTTCATAATATGTGTTTACTATATTAGTATTGCAAATAGCACTATTTTTTACTATTTTTCCTAAAATAGCATTTTTACTTTTTCCTGCATTATAACAATTCTCAATGTTTAAAGTTACTTCTTTACAAATTCCTCCTTGTGTTCCTATTATTCCACTATCTGTTACTTCTCCCAAATTATAACTATTTTTTATATTTAACTCTATAATTGAATCCCAACCATCTGAAGAAAATATACTAACTATACCATTGTTACATTTACCTAAATTATAACAATTAGTAATATTATTATTTGCTCCCCATCTTACTCTTCCAATTATTCCCGCATCACTTATTCCTTTATTTACACAATTGTCTATCCTAATGTCACCTTGAGTACAACCTATAATCCCTCCTATATAACCTTCCCCCTTTATTTCTCCTTCATTGCAACAATTTTTTATTTCATAGCAATACGACATAGATCCAATTATTCCTCCTGCACCTGCATATCCCCAAGGTGCACCAGTATTAGTTATACTTCCATAATTAATACAATCTTCTATCTTAAAATATTTGTTTATAGTATAACCACATATTCCTCCTGCAAAATTATATCCAGTTATATTAGCATAATTTTTACAATTATATACTCCCTGTTGCTCTCCCGAACCACTATATGATATTCCTCCTGCACCCCATTTATTATTTATAATTTCTCCACTCAAACTCAAGTTTTTAATAATTACACGACCATTCACAAATAATGCTAATACTTTGCCATCAACATCATTATACATATATATATTATCTATAGCATTTTCCCTTCCATCAAATGTTCCAAGAAATTCATTAATACTTGTAAAACCCACACACCCTTTATCTTTTTTTGTTAATTCTGTTCTTATATCTTCTGTTTTTTCATCTTTATTTAAATCTCCATATTTATCACTTGTATAATCCTTATATGAAAGCATTGATTTAAAATCTAATGTTCTTGTTAATACCACATATTGGTGTTCAAAACGTTTTGAACTTATACCTAAATCTGTATTTCCTTCATTTGTTGCAATTGAAAATGCTACTAAATCTTCTATACATGTTATTTGATATGGCTTTTCTTCACTTCCATCGCAACTTCCTCCTTTTGTTATATCTCCTGCATATTCATCTGTTACCTTTTCTATTGGTCCTTTTACTTCTCCATTTGCATATACTTCATAATATCTATCTGTTTCTTTAAATCTTACTACAAAATTTTCTCCATCTTCTATTAATTCTGTTTTTCCTTCTCCTGCATTTTGTTCTAATGCTTCTTCTAAACTTGTTTTTTCTATTGTACCTTGTGTTTTACTTATTGACTGTATACTAGATAAGACCACTATTTCTCTTTCATTACCTATATCTGTTAAATTTTTAGCATTTTCAGTTTGCTTTAATATTCCTTCATCACCTGTTAAAGTTGCAATTGTTACTGCAGATAATATCAAAAGTACAATTATTGTTATTACTAGTGTTATTAGTGTTATTCCTCTATTTTTCATCTACTTTCCCTTCCTTTTCATTTGTTATGTAATTCTTGCTCTACTTCTTTACATCACATTTTAACATAGACTTTTTTCTTTTTCAATAATTATCGAAAATGTAACATAATTGTAATATTTGCATAAGATATCTTTTTTATTCATATATTGTTTTTAAGAGGTATATTTATGATATTAAAACCACACATATATATAATTAAATTAAAAAGAAACTTTTTAGCACTATTATTTTTAGCTTTCACTTTTTGTTTATTATTGTTTTCTAAATCAAATCTTCCTGCTGTTAAATCAGGTCTATCCCTATGGGCAAATTCTGTTGTTCCATCATTATTTCCATTTTTTGTAGCAACAGAATTATTAATGCACACAAATATCATTGATATATTAGGTAGAATATTAAATAGCTATATGAAACCACTCTTCAACATTAGAGGAGAAGGTTCTTTTGCATTTATTATGGGTCTTATTAGTGGATATCCAGTAGGTGCAAAAATTGCAACTAATTTTAGAGAAAATAATATATGTAGTAAAGAAGAATGTGAAAGATTACTTAGTTTCACAAATAATTCTGGTCCCTTATTTATTATTGGAACAGTTGGAATTTTAATGTATAGAAATACTACCATTGGAATTTTACTGTTCATAACTCATTTTCTTAGTTGCATTACAGTTGGTTTTCTTTTTCGATTTTGGAAAAAAAATAAAGAAACTTTTAATACTATATTAATAAAATCTTCTGACTCACAAAAAAAATATGCTCACTTTTCAAACTTAGGCGAAATATTAGCCCAAAGTATTACAAGTAGCATATCTACTATTCTTTTAATAGGTGGATTTGTTGTAATATTTTCTAGTATTATATCTATATTAAACTCAAGTGGTATATTAAACAGCTTAAATTTCCTATTATCTCCTATATTTAATTTTTTACATATTGATACAAATTTCATACAAGGAATCTTAACTGGAATTTTAGAAATAACAAATGGAATAAATACTATATCCAATATAGTATCTAAGAAACTTTCTATAAATATTATATTTACAGCATTTTTGCTTGGTTTTGGAGGAATATCTGTACTTTTACAAGTATGGAGTATCGTTTCAAAAACTGATTTATCAATAAAACCTTACATTTATGGAAAAATGTTACAAGGTATTTTAGCTGCTTTTTATACTTACATTTTTATGAATATTATTCCATTTTTTAATTTTGATTTATAGCTATTAATTTATCTAGCTCTTGTTTTGATAGACCTGTTAATTCTTGGATTTCTTGTATTTCCATGTTTTTTTCTATCATCTTTTTGGCTATTCTTAAAACACCTTTTTTTATCCCTTTCTTTATTCCTTTTCTTTCTCCTTTTCTTTCTCCCTTTATTTCTCCTTCTTCCATCCCTTTAATTTCCATATCTAAACACATCTTTGTAAATGGACTCATCCCAACTTCATCCTTTCTAAATAATCTTTCTAGCATTTCTTTTGCTTTTTGTTTTCCAACAATTGGTAGAACTATATACTTAATAATTTCTGAAAATTTTTCCTTATCTTCATTACTTTGTATATTTTTAATTATTTTATCCATTTGTTCTTCTATTTCTTCTTTTGTTTTACATTTTTCTATTATCATTATATTACTAAACAATGTTTTCTTTTCTAGTAGTTCTTCAAATGTATAATTATGTATTTCAATTAAATTGTACTCTAAATTAATTTGATATTTTTTATATTCAGGTAATCTATATTGCTTTTGTGATAATTTTGTTTTCGAATTCCATTTTTGATATCCTGTATATATTACTATTGGAACTACTACTGGATAAAAACTTTCTTCATTTAGATCAAATATTCTTCCCTTTCTCATAATTTCTTCTACATATTCCCCTATTCTTTCTATCATATTTTTATCAACTGTATTTTGATGTTCTATTAGAAAATAAATAGGTTTATTTTTTAGCTTATATACAATATCTGAATATCTATTCTTATAAGTTTTAGTTATAAAATCTGTTGAACATTGTACCAAATTATCACATTTTATCTTTATTTTTATATTCAAAAATTGATTTATAAAATTTGCCATTTCCTTTTTATCATTTAGTATGTTTTTTACCAGTTTATCATGCCATTTATCTATATTTATTACCCTTTTTTTATCATATCTTCCATCTTTTTTAAGTTCTAAATTATAGTTGTTTCCTTTTTCATTTAATTGAAAACATTTAGTATTTTCAAAATATTTTATATATTGATTATAAGTAATAAAATTCATTAACTTCCTTCTTTCATTATTTTAATATATTTTTATTGATATGTCAAGTTTTATTTAAAAGTAAAGTAGCTATTTTAATTTATGTACATGCATCAATTTTAATTTTTCTATACTTTTCGTGAATTATTAAGAATAAAATTTTTTGAAATAATATTTACAATATATATAATACTACCATTTTTTGGTAATGTCAATAAATTTTAAAAGCTTTAGGTTATAAGTTTCATTTTCTATCATATATTAAAACAAGAGATTACTCTTATATAATTTAAAATGAAAGGATTTGATAATAAAATGGATAGAGATTTTAACAATAATTTTATTCCACCTTATATGGATTATAATATGCAACCACCTAATATGGATATGAATGAAATGATTATGCAATATGAACAAGCTTGTAGTTATTATCGTTATCTATGTCTACAAATGGACTATAAAATTAAATGTAAAGAATATGAAAAAATGTGTAATACTTCAAATGAAAGATCAACTAGAAAAATAGAATAAGGGATTTAAAGAACGTCCCTAAATCCCTATTTTCTATCTTACTAAACAAAAATATATTAAGACTATTATTCCTAAGATGATTCTATAATATCCAAATGGTTTGAAATTATGTTTTTTAATATAATTCATTAGAAATTTGATTATTACAATAGATACTAAGAAAGAAACTATCATTCCTACTAGTAAAATTAGTATTTCTATTCCTGTAAATGCAAATCCAAATTTAACTAATTTCAATAAACTTGCACCTAGCATTGTTGGTATAGCTAAATAAAATGTAAATTCCGCTGCATTTGGTCTAGAAAGCCCTATTAGAAGTCCTCCAATAATTGTTGCACCAGATCTAGATGTTCCTGGAAAAATTGCTGCTAATAATTGGAATATACCAATAATCATTGCATCTTTATATGTAATTTGTGAATTGTTTTGTTTTAATTCTTTAGTATTTCGTGATTTATTATAATTTTCTATAACAATAAATGCTATACCAAACACAATTAGTGCTATTGCTATACAAATAGGATTATAAAATAACTCTTCAAATACTTCATCAAACAAAATTCCTATTACAGCTGCAGGAATACATGCAACTAAGATTTTTGCCCATAATATCATTATATTTTTATCAAAATAAGATAATATTCCTGTTTTCTTTATTGCTTTTTCTTTTTTATCTGTAAAAGGCCATATTTTTCTGAAGTATAATACCACAACTGCTAAAATTGCTCCAAATTGTATTACAACTTCAAACATATCCCAGAATTCTGGAGATACTTGTTTAAATCTTATGAACTGTTCTACAAGTATTAAATGCCCTGTACTGCTAATTGGTAACCATTCTGTTATACCTTCTACTATTCCAAATATAATAGATTTAATAATTTCAATTATCATATTCTCTCTCCTATTTCATATATATTATTTTTTTCAATAATATGGTCTATTGCACTTTTTATGAATTCTGCTGTTGTCTTTGGGGCTACTTTTCCCGGAAGTGCTAATGCCCAAATTGTTTTTATTCCTATACTTTTTGCAAATTTTTCATCAATTCCTCCTGGTTTTGATGCTAAATCAATTAATAAGCAATCGTTTTTTACATATTTTAATCTTTCTTTGTTTAAAATCATATGTGGTATGGTATTTATTATAATATCAAATTGTGATAAATTTTTTCCTAAAGTATTGGTATCTGTATAATTATATCCATATGCTTTTATCCATGAAAAGTCTTCGATTTTTCTAGCACTGCAAGTAACTTTACATGATAGTCCTTCTAATTTTTTAGCAAGTATTTTTCCAATTCTTCCAAATCCTAAAATTAAAATATTACTTCCATGTAATATTTTATTAGTATTTTCCATTGCTATTTGTATTGCTCCTTCTACAGTTGAAATAACATTTAAAATTGTAAGTTCTTCTACATTCATTATATCAATTATTTTTGAATTGTTGTTTATTAATTCATATAATTCTTCTTTTATATTTCCTGCAATAAATAGTTTATCATCTAAATTATTGAATAATTCTTTAATTGAAATTATTTTTTTACTAAATGGTGTATTAATATTTATATTATCTTTTGAAAATGGGATAGGTCCTATTATTATTTGTGATTTTTCAATTGCTTGTTTTGTATTTTCACAAATTTCAATATTTTTGATATTTTTTAATTCTATTTTTTGTTCTAATCCAAAAATATAAACTTTATTATTATTTTCTGCTAACAATTTAGCTAATTCAACTATTCTTTGGTCTCCACCAATTATTGCATATTCTATACTCATAAAATTCCTCCTTATACTCTTTAATAATATTAAAGTTTATTAATTTTATGAGTATAGATATAAATTTTAGTGGGATTTTATTATCCCTCTCCCCTTTGTATATCTATATTTATATTTTCATTTTCTTTTTTTGCTCTTCCTGAAGAATTTTTCTTTAATAATTTTATATCATTGTAACTTAAATTTTTAGTTATTTCACTCATTTTTTCCAAATGTTCTTTTGCTTTTATTTCTTTTTCTTTTAATTTCTTTTTTTCTCTATTATCTTTTGATAGTTCTTTTTCTTCTGCCTGTTGTTCTATTTTTTCTAAGTTAAATGGCATATTGATTTTTGCCATAATTGGTATAAATATTGGTTCTTTTTTCACTTTTTCAGTTATTTTCTTTGGACTTGCATCAATTGCAGTATTAACATATTGAATAGCCTTATCTTTTTCACCTTTTAATAAATATATTTTTGCTAATTCATAATAACCATATGCTGATAACTCTTCATCTTCTAATATTTCTGTAAATCTTTTTTCCGCTTCTTCTAAGTCTTTATATATTAATGCTATTTGTGCTAAAGAATATTTTGCATTAAATAATAAAGTATTTATTTGGGCTGCTTTTTCATAACATATCTTTGCATTTTGGAAATCATTTAACATTGTATATGCTATACCCAAATTATAGTTTAGTTCATAGCTTACAGGATTATATTTTAATGCTTCTTGATAAATATTAACCGCTTCTTTATACATTTCTTTTTCTAATAAAATCTCACCTAACAAATCACTTGCTTCATACATGTCTGGTTTTTTATTTAATAAACTATATAACATTTCTTTTGCTTCATCTTTTTTATCTAATCCTGTTAATAATTCTGCAACTTTATAGTATGAATTATAATCTTTTTTGTTTAAATCTACTGCTTGTACATATTCATCAATTGCTTTTCTCATGCCACCTTCTTGTTCATAAATCTCAGCTAGCATTTTATGAGCCTTATATGATTTTGTATTTTTTTCTATCAAGTCTATTAATGCTTGTTTTGCCTTTTTATTATCTCCGAAAAAATAAATATATTTTTGCTTTTTGAATATTAATCAATTCGAATAATACTATATTCCTTTTTTCTAATATGATGATTACAATTGGAATTATTATAGATAGTATATATTTCAATATAATAAACAACATATTTAATTTTATTCCAAATAATACTTCTACAAAGTTAAGTGCTATTCCTATTGCTTCTAATACTAAAACAACAACATATGTAGTATCATTTTTTTGTATCATACGAAAAAACATATATACAAATATTGCTAATGAAATTACCGTAAAAATTAATTGTTCTATTATCATTTTGTTTCTCCTTCTTTTCTTTATACTGTATATTTTATTCCATATTTTGTAATTTGTCTAGTTCTTATATAAATCTTCATAAATTTTATAATCCCTTAATATTTTTCGTACATAATTATTAGTTTCTTTATATGGCACATTTTCAATATCTGAGCCATTATTTTCTATGATTCCTAATCTTATCCATTCATCTACTGTTCCTATTCCTGCATTATATGCTGCTAGTGCTACTTCTTTATTTTGATATTTTTCCATCAGAATAGATAAATAGCATACTCCTATTTCAATATTTTTATAAGCATTTTTTAATTCATCTTTTGTATTATCTAAACTTAATTCTATATTGTTTGTAGTCGCAACATCTTTTGCGGTTTCTTCCATTAGTTGCATTAATCCAATTGCTCCACTTCCTGAAATAGCTTTTTGGTCAAAGTTACTTTCTGATTTTATCAAAGCAAATATAAGGTTTTCTTCAACTCCATATTTTTCTTCATAAATTGTTACTATTTCTTTATAGGTTTTAGGATATATTACTTTTAATATATTGTTTCTAAATATAATAAGGAATATTAATATTAAAATTATAACTACAAATGCAATAATCAAGTTTTTGTTTTTCAAATATTTTCCTCTCCTTTTTATAATTCTTTATCTTTTGTTTTTTATTATTTACAATCATACCAGTTCTTAGCTATCGAAATATCAGCTATTAATGGTACATTTAAATTTGCTGCAGATTCCATTGATTCTTTTAAAATTTGTTTTATTTCTTCTTTTTCATCTTCTTGAGCTTCTATCATCATTTCATCATGTACTTGTAATACTATTTTTGATTTTAGATTTCTTTTTTTTATTTCATTATATACTTTTATCATTGCGATTTTCATTATATCTGCTGCTGTACCTTGTATAGGTGTGTTCATAGCAGCTCTTGAGCCAAACTGCCTTACCATATAATTATTAGATTTTAATTCTGGTATATATCTTCTTCTATGAAATAAAGTTTCTACATATCCATCTTCTTTCGCTTGTTTTGTTATATTATCCATAAAATCTTTTATTCCTGAATATTGTTCTAAATATTCATCAATATATTCTTTAGCTTTTTTTCTAGTTATTCCGAGTTGTTCTTTTAAACCAAAATCACTAATTCCATACACTATTCCAAAGTTAACAGCCTTAGCATCACTTCTTTGAGCTTTTGTTACTTCATCAATTGGTGTTTTAAACACTTTTGAGGCTGCTTGTTTATGAATATCTTGCCCTTCTTTAAATGCTTGTATCATATGTTCATCATTTGATATGTGTGCTAATACTCTTAATTCAATTTGTGAATAATCTGCATCAATATAAACTTTTCCTTCCTCTGGCTTAAATACCTTTCTTACTCTTTTTCCTAATTCAAATCTAGTAGGTATGTTTTGAAGATTTGGTTCTGTTGAACTTATCCTTCCTGTTGCTGTTATTGTTTGATGAAAAAATGAGTGTATCCTTTTTGTTTTTGGATTTATATATGGCTTTAATCCTTCTACATAAGTAGAATTTAGTTTCATTAATTGTCTATAGTCCAAAATTTTATTTATTATTGGATCTTCTCTCTTAAGTTTTTCTAGAACATCAACATCTGTTGAATATCCACTTTTTGTTTTCTTTATTACTGGTAATTGCATTTTTTCAAAAAGAATTTCCCCTAATTGTTTTGTTGAATTAATATTAAATTCTTCTCCTGCCATTTCATAAATATCTTTTGTTAACTTTTCTAATTGCTCTGTTAATTCTCTTCCAAACTTTTCTAATTCTTCTTTATCTACATACATACCATTCCATTGCATATTAGATAATACTTCAACAGTTGGCATATCTATATCATAGAATAACTCTTTAGCATTTATCTCTTCTAATTTTTTTAAAGTGATTTCTTTAATTTTATATATTGCATAGGAATACATACAATTTCTTTTTTTGACTTTTTCATCAATTGGCTTTTCATTTATTGTATCAAATAAATTTATTTGCTTTTGGGTTTCTTCTTCTCCAATATAATCTTTTATATCTAAATCTAAATATTGATCTATTAGGTTGTTAATTTCTAATTTATTATTTGTTGGATTTAATATATAACTTGCAATTGATATATCATAATCAATACCATTTAAATCTATATTTAATTGCTTTAGTAATATATATGTTTTTGTTAAGTTTATACTGATCTTTTTAATTTCTTTACTTTCAAAAATGTCTTTATAATCTTCTATTTGTCTTTCATTTTGTATTTCTATATATATTGTTTCTTTATTTATGCTGTCAAATACTGTTATTGCTGATATTTTTTCTTTTATTATTTTTTCTTGATTGTCATTTTCCTCTGTTGTTTCAATATAAAAAATCATTTGCTTTTGCTCTTTTATTAATTTTATGACATCAACTGTTGGTTTATCTACAATTTTAAATAAATCTTTTATATCTTCTTTTTTTGATTTTCCTTTTTCATCACTTAAGTTAAATCTTTCAATATAGCGATTAAAATTTAATTCTTTAAATATTTCTAATACTTTTTGGTTGTCCCATTTGGTTAATTTAAAGTCCTCTAAAGAATCTTTTATTGGAACTTCTAAATTAATTGTTCCTAAAGTTTTTGATAAAAATGCTAAGTCTTTATTGTTTTCAATATTTTCTTTTTGCTTACCTTTTAGCTCAGATTCACCTTTATCTACCTTTTCATATAAATTTTCAATTGAACCAAATTTCTGTATTAATGACAATGCTGTTTTTTCTCCGTATGCCTGGTACTCCTGGAATATTGTCAGAACTATCTCCTTGTAACCCTTTTACATCAATTAATTGTTTTGGTTCTAAACCATAGGTTTCAATTATTTTTTTTCTATTATATTCATCTGTTTCAGTTTTTCCTCCCTTAGTGTGTGGGATTCTAATTGTTACTTTATCTGTTGCTAGCTGAAATGTATCTCTATCTCCGGAAAGTATTACAACTTCTAATCCTTTATTTTCTCCATAACAAGATAAAGTGCCGAAGGATATCATCTGCTTCATATCCTTCCATTTCTATAATATCTATATTCATAGCTTTAAGTATTTCTTTTATTATTGGCATTTGCTCTGCTAACTCTTCTGGCATACCTTTTCTTGTTGCTTTGTATCCTTCATAAAGTTTATGTCTTGCTGTTGGAGCTTTTAAATCAAATGCAACTGCCATATATTCTGGATTTACATCTTCTAATATTTTAAATAATATGGCTAAAAATCCATATATTGCATTTGTGTATTTTCCATCTTTTGTAGTTAACATTTTACTTCCCATAATTCCATAAAAAGCTCTGT
>CANPZA010000033.1 GCA_947588915.1 uncultured Clostridia bacterium | reverse complement strand
TTTGGGTTATAAGTATTATTATAGTTATTATTATAATTGTTATCATAATTATTGCTATAATTATGATAATTATTATTTTGTATTTCTGGTTGTTTTTGTGTATAATAGTTTTCTTTATTATATTCTGGTTCTTGTTCTAGTTCTGGCAATATAATTTCTTCTGGTTCTTCTTCTAACCCTGGAAGTACTATATCTTCCTCTTGATTGGTTTCATTTTGTCTATATGATTGTATATCTTGAGATGTTTGCATATTTACTGGTTCAAATCCTGGTAAAAATTCTTCTTCTGGCTCCACTTGTTCTGTCTCTTGAGTTTCTAATCCAGGTAATATAAATTCTTCTTGTTGTCCTTCTTGATATGTGTCAACAACTTTTTTTGGTCTTCCTCTTCCACGTTTTGGTTGATTCATATTTTCATTAGAAACAATCGGATTTTTCCTTGGTCTTCCTCTTCCACGTTTTGGTTGTGTTTGTTGTGTATTTACATTAGATGCATAATCAGATTGTTCATTCAAATCTTCAAAACCTTCTATTACAGGTTCTTGCATAACCTCTTGTCTTCTAGCTTGTGGTTGTCGTGTATTTACATTAGATGCATAATTAGGTTGCTCATTTAAATCTTCAAAACCTTCTATTATTGGTTCTTGCATAACCTCCTGTCTAGCTTGTGGTTGTGATTTTACATCTTCAAAATCATCCATACGATTTACTTGCTTTGCAGTTGGTTTGCTTTGTAATTGTGGCTGTTGTTGTATAGAGTCTTCTTTTCTTTGTTCTACTTTTTGTCTAGCTAATTTCTTTGTTCCTCCCATATTAACAGATGATGGTATAACAACTGGCTTTGAAAGAATTCTCTCCTTATTTTGTGATTTTAATAATATTTGACTTGGTCCGCTATCTTCTTCATTTTTACTTTTTCTCAAACTGTCAGAAACACTATTATTAAAAGACATTATCTGTTGATATTTTGGAGATCTTTCTTCTAATACTGCTCTAACATTTAATGGCAAAAATTTGGTTATAATTCTTAGCTGTGTATCATTATATTGTGCAGCTATATTATTAAAACTATCTATATATCTGTCTTCATTTTTTCCTAATCTTTTATAATGAGCAACAATGTTTTGAATTTCCATTTCACTAACATCATTTTCACTCTCTGCTTGATAATTTACTTCTTCTGTATCAATTTTATAATATGATTTTGCTTCTTTCTTTGCACGAGGTCTATTTATTAATCTACATACTTCATCTACACTTCTGTCAGTTCCAATGATAGCATTATAAATTCCTATTCCAAATAACTTTACAAGCATTCCTTCTGATTTTGTTCTTCTATCAGAGCATATTAAAATGATTGGTATATCATTTCCTTTTAAATCAGATGCTTCATCACTTATGCTATCTAATTTTTCAAAAATAAATTTGTCAATTTGGTCATACTGAGTATGTGTAAATGCCTCCAAATCTTCACTTATAACAATTCTATCATAAGTTTTGTCTTTTTGTAATTCCTTCAATATTGCATTAAAGTAATATACATTCTTGTATGAAATAATTTGTTTATATTCTTTTTGATATTTTTTTACAATTGATTCTGATATCTCTTCATTGCTTACAGCAAATAAAACTTTCATTTGTTACCCCCTTCCAAATTTTACAAACACAGCAAATGCCAGTGGTAAAATTTGGCAAATAATTAAAAGTGTTACACACGTCACAATAAATGCCATACCTCTTTCTAATGTATCTAATTTTCTAACACCTATCACATATTGATGTATAGCACCAATAGCAATTCCTAAGAAACATATAGGTATACTATAAATTCTTACTATATTTAAAATATATGCAACAGTTCCATATGCATCTGACCCATATTTTTCTTTATAGTCCTCTAATGAGCTTGCTACATTTTCTTTTAATTCTACTATTTTACTTTCTGTTTCTTCATCTATTGCTTTTTTATCTGCTGCATATACATTTCTTGTTATAAAAAATATACCCAATATTAATGTAATTATTGCAACAATTATAATACTCTTTTTCATTGCTTGTCCCCTTTCATAAGTCCTATTAATGATATTTTTTCTTTATACTCATTCTTACCCTTCTATCATACAATAACTTTAGAAAAATATCAAGAATTTTTCTAAATTTTTTTACATATTTACTACTTTTTACCAGTAAAAATAAATAACTAGAATATAAAAAGAAAAAGTATAAGAAATAATTATTCCTATACTTTCTGATAATACTATCTTTTTATATTTTTATTTTTACAATTTATTATACAAATATTTCATATGTGTATATACTCCATTTGCCCAATTTTTATCAGTTGCATATCTTGTATTAACACCTGTTAAAGTAGGTCCATTATAATATGTACCTTCTGCTTGTTCTCCTCCATAAATACTTGTTCCCTTTGGATTCAAATAATATTTAACTAGTACTCTTGCAATTAAGTCTATACATTCTGAATAATTTGAAAAATTATATGCTCCATTATATGGATTAGAATCATATGCACCATATCCAAATAAATTATTTTTATCTTTAGAAATCTGAGATGTTCCCCAAGCACTTTCGTGGATACCGATTGCTGCTACAAAAACACCATTTATGTTATATTGTTTTTCTATATAATAGAAATATTGTGCATTATTTTCAAAAATTTTATTTGTGTCTTTACTATCTGATAAAATCTTTTTAAATTGTTCTATTGTTAAACCACTTGGCTTGTTTAATGCCATACCAAATCCAAAACCTGACATTAATTCAGCTTTGCTTTTAGTTCCAACAGATGAATTATTCTCTTTTTTCACAGTATTATCTATATATGTCGTACTTTCTGCTTTTACATATCCAATTACTCCAGTTGAAGATATTTTATACCAATCTCCCTGTATCTCCATTATTTTTAATTTATCTTGTTTTGATAAGGTTGCAACTTTTTGCGATTGTTCATTTGGCTCATACATAACTGATAATCTATCTGAAGTTGCATATAAAGTATCTCCAACTTTTGCTTTATAATTATTTGTATAATTTGCTGTACCAATTTCAACTATTTTATCAACAGATGCTTTAGTTACTTTGCATGAAATTTGTTCTTCTTTAATTATTTCATCATTTTGATATGTTCTTTTAGTTGTTATCTCTTGTTTTCCAGTCCTTCCCTCTTGAATAACCTGAATTGTTCCTTTTGCTAAACTCGCATTATTTCTATATTTAGTTATGTATTCTAATACAGTTTCTTCAACACTATATTCTTCTTTTTGTCCTTGTATTACATTTTTGCTTATAATCTCTTCTAAGTTTATTTCTTGTGCATTACTTATTTTAGGTAATTCAATATTAGAAGATGTTTCATATGCATAACTATTATTTCTCACAAAATAATAGTTATAAAATATAACAACATATAATAAACTAATTATAAAAGCCAAAAAAGTAATTATACCTTTTAATGTAATTTTTATATGCATTTTTTGTCTTAATTTTACTTTTTCTTTTGCACTCATATTATCACCTATTATTATTTTACCTTTTCTGATATTTTTTGTCAATTAATAAAATGTGGTAATTTAAAATCTTTTCTTGATTTTATTTCAATTTTATACTATTATATATGTAACATACAAAGGAGGAATCTATGGATAAGAAAAAATTAATATTAACAATTATAACTTTTATCTTATTTATTGTTGTTTTTGTCTTGGCTTATATGCTACTTAATAAATATGTATTAAAAAATAATTTTACAAAAGATGTTTTATCTTTCGCAAATAAAAATGATAAAATTGTTTTTACAGCAAATAAAATTGTTTTATTTAGTAATTGTGATGCAAAAAACAAAACAAGTTCTGTTTCTAATTTTACTATTGAAAACTTATATCAATATACAGATATTGCTCTTTTTATTAATAGTTCATCAAAAGAAGAAAAAAACTTAAAAAATACTATTAAAAAAGTAACAATAAATAATATAAAATATAATAAATTACCTAAACTTGGTGAACCTAAATTATATTTTAAAAGTATAAATAATTTTGCAAAAAGTACTTTGAGTGAAGAAAATGAAATTGTAGATAATATAGATTTTAATATAACATCAAATGATGAGGCAAATTTAGATACTCCTACTTTATATAATAATTTAGCAAATCCTATTACTTTAAGTTATATAAATCAAAATATAAAAACAGATTATACCTTAACAGATACTTCTATTCCTATTACTTATGATGGTTCATTACTTAAAAGATGTAATGTTGAGCTAGATTCTATATCTTGTAATATGTCTTTTGATGTCTACATTACAAATAATTTAGATGAAGAATATAAGACTAGTGTTTTTATAGACATTCCTATAGAAGAAAATGATAAATCTATTTATGATGGAAATATTAGTTTGACTAAAGATGTAAATTTTATATTTTATAGATATAAATAAAATTTATGTGGAGGTAATAATGAAAAAAGATATTACAGTAGCAGAACAATTAAAAATGAAATATCATAAAACTGAAGAAGTTACTAATTTTAAGCAAATGCTTTACCGCTCTTCAGATATTTATCGTTCTAGAATTGCTTTTAAATTAAAAGATGAAAATGGAAATATCATTAATATTAATTATGAGCAATTTAAAAATGATATTGTCTATATAGGGACAAGCTTAATTCAAAAGGGATTTTTAAATAAAAGAATTGCTGTAGTTGGTAAAAATTCTTATAAATGGTGTGTTTCTTATTTAGCTGCATCAATTGTTGGAATTGTTGTTCCAATAGACAAAGAACTTCATACAGATGATATTATAAATTTTATGAATGTTTCTCAATGTGTTTGTATCTTGGGTGATAGTAAAAATTTAGATGATATTATAGATAATATAAATAAAGTAGAAAATCCTGACACAATATTTATTCATTTTGATAAAGATAATAAAAACTGTTTTGATTCTTTGTTACAAAATGGTAAAATCTTATATGATAATGGTGTAGATGATTTTGATAAAATAGAAATTAATCCAGATGAACTACGTATTTTGCTTTTTACTTCTGGTACTACTGGAAATGCTAAAGGTGTATGTCTATCTCAAAGAAATATTTGTTCAAATATACTTTCTACTTATGGAATTGTAAAAGTCAAAAGAAGTGATTTGTTTTTTTCAGTTTTACCACTTCATCATACTTATGAATGTACTTTAGGATTTTTACTTCCAATTTATAGTGGTGCTTCTATTTGTCACTGTGAAGGTTTACGTTATATAACAAAAAATCTTTTAGAATTTCATCCTTCTGTTATTTTATGTGTTCCACTATTGTTAGAAAATGTTCATAAAAATATAATTAAAAACTTAAATAAATCTTTACCCCAAAAATATGTTAAAGATGATAAAAATCCTTTTTATGATTTACCTTTTTATTTGAAGAAAATTGTAAAAATGAAAGTTAAAAATACTTTAGGTGGAAGACTTCGTGTTTTCATTGTCGGAGCAGCAAGTTGTAATCCTGATATTATTGCTGATTTTAAGGCATTAAATTTACCTACCTTACAAGGTTATGGTTTAACTGAATGTTCTCCTCTAGTTGCAGGAAATACTGATTTCTTTCAAAAAGATGATTCAGCTGGGCTTCCTATTCCAAATGTAGAGTATAAGATAGATAATCCAAATGATGAAGGTGTTGGTGAAATTATTGTTAAAGGCCCAAATGTTATGCTAGGCTATTATGAAGATGATGAAAAAACAAAGCAAACTATTATTGATGGTTGGTTTCATACTGGAGATCTAGGTAAAATAGATGAAAATGGTTATCTATATATTACAGGAAGATGTAAAAGTGTTATTGTTACTAAAAACGGTAAAAATATATATCCTGAAGAAGTCGAATATTATTTAAATGATAATCCTTTGATTTCCGAAGCTTTAGTTTTAGGAATTCAAAAAGAAGATGATGATGAAACTTATATAAATGCACAAATTTATCCTAATATTGAAGCAATTACTGAATATTTAAAAGGTAGTGTTCCTACTAAAGAAGAAATTTGGAAACTTATTTCTGATGTAGTGTCAAGTGTTAATAAGAAACTACCTAATTATAAACATATTAAGAGCTTTGGCATACGTGATAAAGAATTTGAAAAAACTACTACTAAAAAAATCAAGCGTTATGGTGATAATATGAATATTAAAAAAGATTAAAAATAACACAAATTAAAGGAGTATTTAGAATTCTAAATAACTCCTTTTAATTTTATAATTTTTCAAGCATTGTTTTATATTTTAGCAATTTTGCTTTTTCTTCATCAATTTTAGCTTGTGGTGCTTTATTTATAAATCCAGGATTTGATAACATTTTTTCACATCTTTCTACTTCTTGCTCTAATTTTTTTCTTTCTTCTTCTTTTCTTTTTTGTTCTTCAGCTTTGTCAATTAGACCTTCTAATGGCATATATAATTCAATTCCTTCTGTTAAAATTTGAATAGCATCATCTTTTATTCCTATTTTTTCCTCCTGGATTTCTATAGTTTTTCCAAATCCTAATTTTAATATAAAATCTTTTGCTTGCATTAATTCTTCTTTATAATCTTTCGTTACAAATATTAAATCTGCTTTTTTAGATGGATGTATATTTTTATTTGCTCTTACATTTCTTATTTCTACTATTATTTCTTTTATTTTTTCAATTATCTGTTCTTCTTTGTCAAATAGAAATTTTTCTTTCATCTCAGGCCAACTTGAAACCATTAATTCTTTATCACTATATCTTACTAAATTACTATATATCTCACTAGTAACAAAAGGCATAAATGGATGTAATAATTTCATAGTTGTTCCAAGTACATGATTTAATATATAACTTACTTTTACTTTAGTCTCCTCATCTTGGCTATAAATCCTTGATTTTACCATTTCAATATACCAATCACAAAATTCATTCCATATAAAACTATATATATTATCTAATGCAATTCCTAAATCATAATTATCCATATTTCTTGTTATTTCTGTTACTAATTTATCTAATTTATTTAATATCCATTTATCTTCTAGTTCTAATAATTCAGCATTATATTGTTTGGTTTCATTATCATATACTTTATAGCAAAATTCTTTTACTTTCTCTTCATTAGGTGTATTTATTATTACAAATTTTGCTGCATTCCATATTTTATTTGCAAAGTTAGATGCTTGTTCTAATTTTTCTGGCATATAGCGAATATCATTTCCCATTGTTGTTCCAGATAATACTGAAAACCTTAAACTATCTGCCCCATATTTTTCTATAACTTCTATTGGGTCTACACCATTTCCTAATGTTTTTGACATTTTTCTTCCTTGACTATCACGAACAATTCCATGTATTAAAACATCACTAAATGGTTTTTCTTTCATGACTTCTAATCCTGAAAATACCATTCTTGCAACCCAGAAAAATATAATATCATATCCTGTAACTAATACATTTGTAGGGTAAAATGTTTTTAAATCTTCTGTTTGTGTATTTGGCCAACCAAGTGTTGAAAATGGCCATAAAGCAGAACTAAACCAAGTATCTAATGTGTCTGGATCTTGTTCTAATTTTTTGGAACTACATTTTTCACATTTTGTAGGCTTTGATTTTGCAACCATCATATGTCCACAATCTTGACAATAGTATGCTGGTATTTGGTGTCCCCACCATAGTTGTCTTGATATACACCAATCTTGTATATTTTCCATCCAATTAAAATACGTTTTTTCATATCTTTTTGGAATGAATTTTACATCATCATTTCTTACAGCTTCAATTGCAGGTTCAGCAAGTTCTTTCATTTTTACAAACCATTGCTCTGATATTTTTGGTTCTATTGTACTTTTACATCTTTCACATTTTCCTACATTATGAGTATGTTCTTCTATTTTTACTAAAGCTCCTAATTCTTTCAACTTTTCTACTATTTTTTTTCTTGCTTCTAAAAGATCCATACCTTTGTATTCTGGAACTAAATCTCCCATTTTAAAGTTTTCATCAAATACTTCTATTATTTCTAAATCATGTCTTAATCCTGCTTGATAATCATTCATATCATGTGCAGGTGTAATTTTAACTGCTCCTGTTCCAAATTCTTTTTCTACAAATTCATCTGCAATTATTGGAATCTCTTTATTCATAATCGGCAATATACAAGTTTTTCCAACTAAATCTTTATATCTTTCATCATCTGGATGAACTGCTACTGCTGTATCTCCAAGCATTGTCTCAGGCCTTGTTGTAGCAACTATTATATATTCATCCTCTCCTTTTACTTTATACCTAATGTGCCATAAATAAGATTGTTCTTCCTTGTACTCTACTTCTGCATCTGATATTGATGTATTACAATTTGTACACCAATTTACCATTCTTTTTCCTTTATATATTAATCCTTTATTATATAAGTTTACAAATTGCTCAAGAACTGCATCAGATAAACCTTCATCTAATGTAAATCTTCTTCTTTCCCAGTCACATGAACATCCTAACTTTCTTTGTTGTTCTTGAATCGTACCTCCATAAAGTCTAGTCCAGTCCCATGCTTCTTCTATAAATTTTTCTCTTCCTAAATCTTGTTTTGTTTTTCCTTCAGCTTTTAATTTTTGAACTACTTTCATTTCAGTTGAAATAGATGCATGGTCTGAACCTGGAAGCCATAAGGTATTATATCCTTGCATTCTTTTAAAACGAATTAAAACATCTTGAATAGTATCATCTAATGCATGACCCATATGTAACTTTCCTGTTACATTTGGTGGTGGCATCATAATACAATATGACTCTTTATTTTTATCCATACTAGGTTTAAAATATCCTTCTTCTTCCCAATGCTTATATAAATTTTCCTCAAAATCTTTTGGATTATATTTATCTTTCATCCATACCATCTCCTTCTAATTTCAATTTATCCTCTTTATTCGGATCTACTCTAAATTGTTCTGGTACTTGTTCAAGTTCAACAAGTCTGGATACAACTTTTGATTTATAATCAACTTCTCCTGTTTCTATTGCTTCTTTTATAATTCCATATACAGACTGCATAATCCCTTCTGGAATTTCATCTTTATTTATTGACATATATTTTTCCTTTTCATCTTGTGTCAACTCTCTTCTTGTTGGAAGCATTACAAAATCAATAATCCTATTTTTCTTTTCTTCTTGTTTCTTTATTTCTTCACTATAGTCTATTCTTGCTCTAAATTCTTCCTTTTTCATATCCATTTCCCCCTATTATGAACAAAAACTCACCCTATGTATAAGGGCGAGTTCTATTTTCGCGGTACCACCTTAATTATAATTTTCTAAAATTATATCTTAGTTAGCTTTTAACGCAGCTTACACGAATATTCCTAATTTAAAATTTCTCAGAATATCAACAAAAAAGCTACCTTCCATTTACCTTTTCATAAAGAAGCTTTCAGCTTGCAACTTCTTCTCTCTATAAGCAAGTATAAATGTACTCCTCTTTTTTTATGTCTTTTACACTACTATTATTACATACTTTTAATAAAAATGCAAGTATTTTTAGGTAATTTTGGGACAGGCACTACTTTACCTAAACTACATTGCTCTTCTATATAATTCTATAAAATCTTCTTTTGTTACTTCTCTTGGATTTCCTGGTTTACAAGGATCGTTCATTGCCTTTTGTGCCAACATTTCAAAATCTTCTTCTTTTGCCCCATAATCTTTTATTGTTTGTGTTATTCCAACTGCTTTGCTTAATTCTGATATCATCCATACAAAAGTATTTATTACATCTTGGTCATTTAAATGCTCTGCATCTGGTCTTCCTATGTTAATAAGTATTTCTCTAAATCTTTGTGCAGTATTTGGATCTTCTCCATTAAATCTCATTACTGTTGGAAGTAGCATTGCATTTGCTATTCCGTGTGGTGTATCATATACTGCCCCTAATTGATGTGCCATTGAATGTACTATTCCAAGTCCTACATTTGAAAATCCCATTCCTGCTATATATTGTGCCATTCCCATCATTTCTACAGCTTCTTCATTTTTCTCATTTACAGCTGATGGTAAATATTTAAATATCATTTGAATTGCCTTCATATGAAACATGTCTGACATTTCATTATGTGCTTTTGTGATATAGCCTTCTACTGCATGTGTTAAGGCATCCATTCCTGTTGCTGCAGCAAGTGTTTTTGGCATAGCTTGCATTAATTCAGCATCTATTATTGATAATATTGGAATATCATTTGGATCTACACATACCATTTTTATTTTTTCTTCTTCATCTGTTATTACATAGTTTATTGTAACTTCTGCTGCTGTTCCACTTGTTGTAGGTATTGCTATTACTGGCATTCCTCTATTTACTGTATTTGATATTCCATTTAGAGATTTTACATCTGCTCGTTCTGGATTTGTCATTATTATTGATATACCTTTTGCAGTATCTATACTAGATCCCCCTCCAACAGCTACTATAACATCTGCTTTTGAAAGTTTACAAGATTTTACTCCATCTAGTACATTTTTAATTGTTGGATTTGGTTTTATTTTTGAATATAGTTTGTATTTTATTTTTTCCCTTTTTAGTATTTCTTCAACTTTTGCAGTTACTCCTGCTTCCACTAGCCCTTCATCACTAACTAAAAATACTTTTGTAAACCCCCTTTTTTTAATTTCATTTGCAAGTTCTTCTCTTGCTCCTTTTCCAAAATATGATGTTTCATTTAACACAAATTTTGTACTCATTTTCTTTTCCTCCCATCTTTATAAATGAAGTTTCATCTTTTGTTTTCTTCATTTATTTTTATTTTTAAAAAAAATTGATAACTTTATATATGATGAATATTATTTTTTAGTCTCCTAAATTTATTCCTATATTTCTTGCTGTTTTTACTAAATCATCATCCATTGTTACTTTTCTTAAATTACTCTCTTCTGTATTTCCTGATACTGCACCGATTTTTGTATTTCTTCCTACAACTTCTTCTAATGACACACTATCCAATTTACCATTTTTTATTACTACTAATGTACCAAATTTTCCTTCTAATGCAAGTTCCATTGCTTTTGTTCCATACTTGGTTGATAGTACTCTATCAAATGCTGTTGGTGTTCCACCCCTTTGCATATATCCTAATGTTGTGTTTCTAGATTCTAGTCCTGTTAATTCTTCTAATTGTTTTGCAACTATTTGTCCAATTCCACCTAATTTTGTATTATCTACTCCTTGCCCATTGTTTCTTGTTCCTGCTATTGTTATCTCTCCACCTTTTGGTTTTGCTCCTTCTGCTACTACTACTATACTAAATTTTTTTCCTCTTTTTTTCCTATTTTCAATTTTCTCAGCTACTCTATTAATATCGTAAGGTATTTCTGGAATTAATGCTACATCTCCTCCACCCGCTATTGCTGCTTCTAATGCAATCCATCCGGGCATATCTTCCCATAACTTCTAGTACCATTATTCTGTGATGTGTCTCTCCTGTTGTGTGTAATCTATCTATTGCTTCCATTGCAACAGATACAGCTGTATTATAGCCAAATGTAATTTCAGTACATGCCACATCATTATCTATTGTTTTTGGAACTCCTATTATATTTACTCCTTTTGTTGAGAAATCTCTTGCTGATTTTTGTGTTCCATCTCCTCCTAATGTAAATATACAGTCAAATCCAAATTCTTTTATATTTTCTATTGCTTCACCTGACATATCTTTATATTCTACTTGCCCATCTTCATTTACTATTTTATAATTAAATAAATTAGCATTTGTTGATGAACCAATTATAGAACCACCTTTTGGTAAAATTCCTATTGCTTCACCACCTGCTGCTGTTGATAATATTTGGAAGTCTTTTTTTAATAATCCATTGTATCCATCTATTATTCCATAACATTCAACATTGTGATTTTCTGCTGTTTTTACTATTGCTCTTATTACAGCGTTAAATCCTGATACATCTCCTCCATTTGCTAATATTCCTACTTTTTTTAACATTATAAAATCCCCCTTAAAGTCTTGTTTTTTTCTTTTATTATTATATCAATAATTAAAATTTTTACAACACTTTTTGGAAGATTTTTTATATTTTATATTATTTTATATATCTTCAAGTTTTACTATATAATTGTAAAATCTTCAATATGTAATTTAATTACATCATATCATTAAGTTGTTGAAATTTCGTAAAATGCTTATCCATTATTATGTATATAATTAATTAAATATTAAACAAAAAATATGAATAAATTAAAAAAAGTATTGCAAAAATATAAGTA
>CANPZA010000032.1 GCA_947588915.1 uncultured Clostridia bacterium | reverse complement strand
CATACCTAACTGTTGCAGGTATTATTGCATAATAATTTGGTTGTTCTCCTTTGGTCATATTATGTACCTCCCTATTTTTTAAATTTTGCTGAAGGGTAAATTTATAAATACAAAAAAAGATCTTACTATTTTTAGTAAAATCTCTATATTAAAATTACTTTTAAAGGGATATCCCTTTAAGTAAAAATCTACGAATTGGTTGCGGGAGATGGACTCGAACCACCGACCTCAGGGTTATGAGCCCTGCGAGCTGCCAACTGCTCCACCCCGCGATGTTTAATTAAATATTGTGCTTTTTTGTCCCTTTAATGTCCCTTTATAATTTGATTTTTAATAATTTTTATTAAGTTTTAATAAGCTTAAAAGTTTTATTAAAGGTTAGAGCAAAATATATAATTTTCAATGTTTTTGTGTCTTATCAACGGTTTTGAGTTTTAGCTTTTCTCTAGAGCTCCTCTGTTTATGAGCCCGACGAGCTGCCAACTGCTCCACCCCGCGATATTTAATTCTGATAGTATTTTACTACTAAAATCTAATAAAGTCAAGCATTTACTATATATTATATGAGAAAATATTCAAAAAATACGAAAAATATATATTAAAAAATTGGAAAATACTTGTAAATACCTATAATAAATGTTAAAATATATATGATAAAAATATATAAATATATGTTTTTGATATAATACACAATATGGTGATTAAAATGCCAATTATTACTAAAAAAGGATTAGCAGCAAACCAAACATTAAGAAAGGAAAATATTCAAATACTAGAAGAAGGTATAGACTTACCCTCAAATTTATTAGAAATAGGAATTCTAAATCTCATGCCAAAAAAACAAGATACAGAAATACAATTACTAAGGGAATTATCAAATACAGACAAAAAAATAAAAGTTACATTTCTAAATGTAGTATCTTATAAATCCAAAACTACAAGTCCTGAATACTTAGAAAAATTTTACTCTACATTTGATGAAGTAAAAAATAAAAAATTTGATGGATTTATTATAACAGGTGCACCTGTAGAACAAATGGAATTTAATCAAGTAGATTATTGGGATGAACTTACCAAAATTATGGAATGGACAAAAACTAATTCAAAATCCACGATATACATTTGTTGGGGAGCACAGGCTGGATTATATTACAACTATGGTATAAAAAAACATCTATTACCTAATAAAATGTTCGGAATATTCGAACATAAAATTCTAGATAAGAACACACCTATACTTAAAGGTTTAGCACAAAATTTCAAAGCACCTCACTCAAGACATACAGGAATATATGAAAATGATATTATACAAAATCCTAACTTAACTTTGGTTTCAAAATCAGATGATGCAGGTGTATTTATTGTAGAAAACAAATCAAAAACTCAAGTTTTTGTAACAGGACATTTTGAATATGATTTAAATACATTAGATAATGAATATAAAAGAGATTTATCAAATGGATTACCTATACAAGAACCTAAAAATTATTATAAAAACAATATACCTGAATTTTCATGGAAAGAAAATGGAATTAAATTTTATTCAAATTGGATAAATGAATATGTGTCAAAATAAAGTAAGAAGAAGAATTTTTATATTCTTCCTCTTATTTTATTTTATGATACTATTTTACAGTTATATATTCCTTAATTTTTTCAAATTTACTATCACCAATCCCTTTTACTTCTTTTATATCCTCTATACTCTTAAACTTTCCTTTATCTTTCCTATAATCAATAATTTTAATTGCCGTTGAAGCTCCTATTCCTGGCAAAGTCTCTAACTCAGTTTGTGTTGCAGTATTAATATTTACTTTTGCAGACTTATTGCTATTTGAAACTTGACTATCTGATTTCTCTTTGCTTAAACCACTAGAAGTAGTGATATATTTTTGAGTTAAATCTTCTGCAATTGTATTTTTCTCCTCTTGCTTTTCTTGTTTAGATGGAATATATATTTTCATTCCATCCTCTAATTTATATGCCAAATTAATATCATCAACACAAGCCTCTTCTTTTAATCCTCCGTGCTTTATCTATTGCATCAGATATTCTACTATTATTTTTAAGCTCTATTATTCCCTCATTCTTCACAGCCCCCGATACATGTACTAAAATAAATTCATCACTAAATTCTTCCTCTTCTTCTGTATTTTCTATTTCTAAATTATTTTCTATTTGTGTATTTTCATTTTCATCTCTTGCATATACATAGTAACAAATAAATCCAACTATTATTACTGATATTATTCCTAATATTATCCTTTGTTTTTTACTAAAATTATACATATAAATACCTCCTTTAATTTTAATAATTTAAATGTGAAATTTTTGTTGAAATTTTTCGAAAAATAAGATATGATATTGAAAGATTGGAGAAATGAAATTATGAAATCAAAATCAATTTTAAAAAGAATAATTACATTACTTTGTTTAATAATAATAATTTTATTAAACTCTTCTTTTGTTTTTGCAGAAAATAATGAACCAAACTTAACTGCAAAAGCAGCATTTTTAGTTGATACAAAAACTGGTAAAATTTTATATAATAAAAACGAAACTGAAAAAATGTATCCAGCAAGTACTACTAAAATTTTAACAGCTATTCTTACATTAGAAAATTGTAACCTAAGTGATATTGTAACTATCACTCATGATATAGATGCAACTATTCCTTATGGATATACTATTGTAGAATTACAAGTTGGAGAGCAATTTACAGTAGAACAGCTATTAGAACTTCTAATGGTACATTCTGCGAATGATGTTGCAAATCTTCTTGCTGAACATGTTGCTGGTTCAATAGAAAGTTTTGCTTCTATGATGAATACAAAAGTATATGAACTTGGATTATCTAATACACATTTTACAAACCCATCTGGAATACATGATGACAATCATTATACTACCGCTAAGGATTTAGCAAGCATTATGCAATACTGCATCAAGAATGATGACTTTAGAAGATTTTCTGGTATGGCTTCATGTTCTTTACCTGCCACAAATAAACATGCACCTAGAAGTTATGAGTCAACAAATAAATTAATTGTTCCAAACAATCCTTATTATTGTTCATATGTTACATGCGGTAAAACTGGGTATACAACCGAGTCAGGTCAATGTCTAGTTTCATGTAGTTATAAAAATAATTTAGAATTAATTGGGGTCATTTTAGGTGGTGAAACTATAAATGGTGAATCAACAAGATATAGTGAAAGTAAAGCTTTATATGAATATGGTTATAATAACTTTTCTATCAAAGAAATACTAAAATCTAATGATTATATTACACAAATAAAAATTAAAAATGGCGAAATTAATTCTAGAGATTTGGATTTGTTGGCAAATAGCTCAATAGAAGTATTACTTTCTAATGCGGAATTAGAAAATGATTTTGAATATAATGTAAATTTAAATGATAAAATTAAAGCACCAATTAAACAAGGCGATATTTTAGGTACTGCATCTTATAATATTGATGGTACTGAATATAAAACAGAATTAATAGCTTCTCATGATGTTGAAAAGTCGAGCTTACTATATTATATGATTGAAATCTTAATTGGAATTATTCTTATATTTATTGTTTATTTAATCCTATCACATAAGAAAAAGAAATAAATTATATATTTTTAATATTTAAGGCAGATTTTTATATCTGCCTTAAATATTATGGCTTAAAAAATTACGATTAAAATTATATTTTATTGATAATCTTTTCCGATTATAATTGTTATATCTACTTTACTAGAACTAGATTCACTATCTGAAATATCACCTGCACCAATAACATCTTTTATGTTTTTTAACAATACATTATTTACTGTTTTTTTGTTTATAATGGCTGTTTTAGAAGTTGTATTAGTACTTCCTGTCCTTGTAATTTTATATCCTGCACCCTTAAGTTGATTAACTAGCTTTTGTAACTTTGAACTTTCTCCACTACCATTTAATACCTCTATTTTAAGATTTTGCTTATTGCTATTACTTAATGTTTGATTTGTAGTTGAATTCGTAGTATTTAATCCTTCTTGGCTATCCTCTTCAGTTGATTGCACATCTCTATCATAGAATAATTTTTGTATTAATTCTTTTGTTTGATTTTTATTATATATAAATATCCATGTGCCACTTGTATTATTATTAGTATTTGCCCCAGGTAAAGCAGCATTTAACATATTAGCTGTATCAAACTCTACCACATATGGTATATAATCTTTCGCTACATTAAAATCTATATTTGTAATTACATATTCTTTAGCAATATTTAATATTTCACCTAATTTAAAAATATTTTCTGGCTTAGCTGTTTGTTTTATAACCTGCATTATAAATTCTCTTTGTGTTCTCATTCTTCCAGTATCATTATCACCGTATTCTTCTGGATAAGATGTTCCATTATTATTATGTCTGAAACGAAGTAGTTGCTCTGCCTTATCTCCATTTAATACTTGTTCTCCTGCTTGTAAATTTATATGTAAATTTTGTGTTTTATCATCATATTTCATATTAATTGGAACATTAAAGGTTACCCCACCAATTACATCCACTAATTTAATTAAAGCTTCTGTTTTCACTACTGCATAATATTCTATATTAAGTCCTGTTATCTTATTGACTGCTTCTAAAGTTTCATCTGGCCTATGTTTTCTACTATATAGAGCATTTATTTTTTCATATGCTGTAGCTTTTGATGGATTACTACCTGTATAGGTATCTCTTGGAATTGATAATAATGTTGCTTTTTGTGTATTAGGATTATATGATGCAACTATTATTGTATCAGTTAAGTCTACTCCATCTTGGTCTGTACTTATACCCAATAAAAGAACTCTAAACTCGCCTAAATTTTTCTTTGTATTTTCATCATGTCCAACAACAGTCGCTAAAATTCCTGAAACTCCACCACCATTTATATGTACCCTATATGCAAATACTCCTCCTGCAATTACTATTGCTAATAAAAATAACAATAATACTTTTCTAAAAACCTTTTTTTTCTTCCTTTTTTTCTTAAGATTCTTTACTTTTTTATCATTTATTTGTTTATTTTTCAAAATATTCCACTCCCAAAACTTTCATGTTAATAGTATAGCAAACTAAAATTAAAAAAGCAACAAATATTGTCATTTTTTTATTTAAAATAATGTATTTAAAATATTATTTTGATACATTGTCTTCCCTATAAAAGATTCATTTACACTTTCATTTATTATATTATATGGATTTATTTGATCTGATATATTTAATAAAAGTAATAATATATATACAAATAATATTCCTCTTAAAATACCATATACTATTCCACCTGTTTTATTTATTTGTTCAATGATAGGTAATTTTGCAATTAAATCAGCAAGTATAGTTACAAATTTTAGTGCAATTCTTATTCCTAAAAATAAAATGATAATTACTCCACCTTTTACTATATTAATAGCTAAATTTCTTGAAGTTTGAGGCAACATCTCATTTTTAGCTGTTTCGATAATTTGATTTGTAGCTTCATTTTCTTCTTTTTCCATTATTTCACTTGACTTCTCATAAATTTTGTTTTCTAACATCTCATCAATTGCTGTACTATTAATTATGAAATTTGAAATTGGTAAATAAAGTGCAAAAGTTAATACAATAGCAATGATAAAAGAACATAGCCCAATAGCTAATTTTATCATTCCTTTTCTATAAGCTAAAAATACTGATAATAAAACTATTGCAATTATAATTATATCTACTATAATTCCCATTTTTTATTTTCCTTTCTTTCTTTTTTATAAATTTACTATTTCAATACTATCTCTATAGATAATTCCAGCTATACTGTCTGAAACAACTATATTTGTAATTTCTTGATTTGCAATATATCTTTTTACAAGCCATCCATCCGTATTTATAAATTCTATTTCTGTTCCTAGATTTAAAGCAATAATATTACCATATGTATAAATATCTTTTTCAACAGAATCAACTGTATACTCTTTTATACCATGATTATTTGTATTAATAATATTAACCACTGAATCTGCTGTAAACAGTCCTGATGATTTTTCTTCTATTAAAACTGCATTATCTGTTAATTCTATTGATTGGAAAATTGCTTTTTTATCCTTATTATTAATTAATATATTATCTTGTCCGTTTTCAATTACATGGATACCATCTGTATACATACAAATTAATTTATCTTTATCTTGATATTTAATATTTGTAATTAATTTGTCTGTTTCTCCTTGATATGAATTTTCTAAAGAGTTAGTTGGATCATTAATAGCTTTATCTATTGATATAATTTTTATATTAGATTGTATTATAGTCCCTGATGTATCAACTTCCGCAATTGCTAAATATTTATTATCGTTAGAAATCGCTACATCTGCTGTTCTTGTGGAAGACAAATATGTTTTAAACATTTCTTTTCCTTCTGGATTGTACATTTCTATTACTGTTTTATAACTAGTATCTGTTATTACAACTGCTACATATCCATTTTTATTAACATATACTTTTGATATATTTCCCTCTGTATTTGCCTGCCAAGATATATCTTTATCTGTTATCAAATACAATTTCTTTCCTTTCTTTTCTGCAATGGTTAAAAATCTATTTGAAGAATTAAATATAGGATTTGAAATCTGTATTTCTAAAGTGTTTTCTTCGTTCCCTGTATTTCCATAGATTATAAATTGATTTTTATTTAAAACACCTATATATTTATTAAATGCATATATACTTGTATTCTGATTTTCTTCTAATTCTATGGTAGTAGCTTTATCTTGCATTATTTCTTTTCTAAATATTACCCTATCAATCCAGTTTCTAACAGCCTTATTATTTTGATAAATTAATGTAGTTATTGTAATAAAAAGAACTATTATTATTGTAATTATTGCTATAATTAATTTCTTTTTATTAACTTTTTTAACTTTCTGTTCTTGATCTTGCCAATAATCTTTCATTATTAATATTTTCCTTTCTAAAGGAAAAGTTTTACTTACTTTTCTATATTACTTTATATCAGTTTTTAGTATTTTTTTCAAGTAGTTAGTTTATGTTTTTATTCTAATTTATTATTTATACTGTCTCTTTTAATTTATTTTTAAAATAAAAACATTTTCTTTATCTATGAAAATAATTTAAAAAAAGGAAATATACAAATACATATCTCCTTCAATAATAAAAAATTTATTTTTCAATAGAATTGTTGTTTTCTTGCTTTTGCCTTAAAAAGATTAACTTTAAAATCTGTAATATTCCTAAATATCCAAAAATTGGATATAATAAATTTACTAAATTAGAAAAACCAAATTTAGAAATTAAGACAGAAACTATACACATAATAAATGCAATTTGTGTATAACCCTTTTTAGTTTTTGTTATATTCTTTAAAAAACTTGTTCCTAATGAAATTGTAGTTGTAAAAATTGAACCTAATATTATAAATCCATAAATATATTTAAAAATTTTGAACATATTAGAAACAACATATACTGCTGGCATTTCTAATTCAGTAATATCTACATCAACTCTAACTAACAATAAAAATACAATAATTGATAATAATATAATTATTATTGTACTTATAAGTGATATCCCTATTATCTGTTTTCTATTTTGTATATAATTTTTTAAAGTTAGAAGTACTGGTATAAGTAATATACTATTATAACTACTATATAAAATAGCATTTAAATAATATTTAGTATTACTTGTTTGTATTATATAATTTTGTAAATCTTTTATTGGAAGCCCTTTAAGATTAATAACTCCTATTAATAGTAAAAATCCTATTAATATAGGAACTAAAATTTCATTTGCTTTTACAACTCCTTTTATATTAGTCATAAAAATAATAAATGTTATTATGGCTAAAATTGTACTTCCTATTAAGCTATTTATTCCTAATTCTTGTTCAAAATATGCTCCAAATCCTGCTATCATAATAAAAAATGTAATAAGTATAAATATATTAATAATTGTATTTATTACATTCTTTACATTTTTCTTTTCTTTTATTAATACATCTAAATAATCTTTATAACTATTTACTTGATATTTATTTACAATGTTAAAAGTTTTATAAATTACAATTCCAAGTATAGTACTTGAAATTATAATACCTATTAATCCTTCTATTCCATGTGAAAAAAAGAACAAATAAATTTCTTGACCTGATGCAAATCCTGCCCCAATCATTGTCCCAATAATTACAAATATTACTTTTAACATATTACTCATAATTACATATCTCCTTTTGGTATGTATAGTAAAAATCCCATACTATTTTATGGGATTTTTATATAAATTATTCAATTGCTTAGAAATGATAATATTATTTCTTTCTTCTCCTTGCTACCCATACTGCAATTCCTATAATAATAATTAAAACTGGTATTGCAAATATAATCGTAATAATTATTATATTTTGTAACTCTGTTGGCGTATAAGTTACAGTTCCTGTACTTTTTCTTGCAGTTATATCCTCTGGTCTATCTGCTAAATATGCAATTGAGTTTAAAATCATATCTTTATTATCGACCTCAGATATTAAAGGATATTGTGATGCTTGAGATAATGAATAATCTGAAATAAAACTATTTTCTCCTATTAATACCAATTTAGAAGTTTCTGCTTTTTCTCCAGTTTCTTCATTTGCATCTTTAATTGTTTTGTCAAACTCTGCCCCTATTATAAATCTTCCTGTTTCCTCATTTTCTTGTTTGTTCATTGAATTTATTTTAAAATCTTTTCTATAAAAAGCTGTATCATTTGTTGTCAATAAATCTGTTTTTTCAACTTTTAGTTCATCTAATTTTTCTTCATTTACATTAATTTTTGTTGCATTTACAAATAATACTCCATCAGTATTATATAAGGTTTTGGTAATATTAGAGTATTCAATATTTGGGAAAATAGCATATGGCATATTTGATACCATTCTGCTTGAATCAGTTTCTAATATCATTCCTACCTCAAATGGATTTACTCCATATAACTCTAAAATACTATTTATGTTAGGGAAGTTTTGTTCTTGAGCAACTACTTCATTTAACCATAATATGCTTCCTCCATTATTTATATAATCTTTTATAGCATTTGTCATCATGTCATTAAAATCTTTATTTGGTGTTGTTATTACTAATGTTTTACAATCTTCTGGAACTTTGCCTTCTGATATTAGATTTAATGTCTTTACTTCATTTACTTCATTTGCTAAATACATATTTAAATAATTCATATTTTTGGTTAATGAATAGTCGCTATATCCTTCCAAAAAATATACCTTTGGTATTTCATCTGATACTACATTCAAAATTGAACTTGTTAATTTTTCTTCAGCGATACTAATAGTTTCATATGTAGTAGTATCATAAGTTACTAAGTCATTAGATGTTAATACTTTTGACTTTTCACCACACTCAACAATAATGCCTTCTGAACCATTCTCTAATCCATATTTTTCTGCCAAATCTGGTCTACTACTGATATCAACCGCTTCTGCTACAATTTTTTCATTTACATTTTTATATTGTTTTGCTAAAGCTAAATTATTATCATCATCTGTTGAACCTATAAAATATATTTTTACATCTTTATCTATATCTTTTACTCTTTCTTTGCTTTCATCTGTCAGAGTATATAACTTTTCTTGACTAAAATCCAATGGTGGTAACTCTAATTTATGCATAACTATGTCTATAGCTATAAATACCGCTATAATAATAATTACTAAAAATAAAGTTCTAGTTCCATTTATAAGCCATTTCTTTTTTATAATATCCATAAACTTGTTAATCTTTTTTTCTTTGTTTACTTTTTCTTTGTTTACTTTCTCTTTTTTATTTTTCAATTTTTTTATCCTCCTATCTTATGCTCTTTCTTCTCTGCATAAACAAAATTGTAAGTAACAAACTCATTATAATAAATGTCACAAAAGTTACAGTATCTGCAATATTAATTTGTCCCAATGTAAATTTATATAACAAATTAATAAAAGAGAAGTTTGCAAAAATGCTACTAAATTCTGGTAATATCCATGTAAGTATAAAAAATGCTACTGTTAAAACTACCGCTATTATTTGATTTTCTGTTATACTTGATGCAAATATACCAAAAGATATATATGTCATAACAAAAAGTAAAAATCCAAATAATGTCACTAGTGCCGTAGTAATATGTGGCGTTCCAAAAAAACATAAAATAGCAAAATACATAAATGTACATAGCTCTGTTATGATAACAATTAATGTTGCTGCTATGAATTTCCCAAGTACAATTTTTGTAATACTAATTGGTGATGTAAGTAATAACTGCTCTGTTCCACTTTTTCTTTCTTCTGAAAAAGAACGCATTGTTAATGCTGGAATAATAAGTGCTAATGCTAATATTGTTGGTAATGTATAAAATATATATTCAAAGTTAACACTTCTATAACCCCATACACTAAGATAAAAAGAACCACTAAATGCAATTAAAAATACTCCGTATAAATACATATCCTATTGGAGAATAAAAATAAGATTTAAATTCTTTCTTAATAACTGCCCACATTTTATTTACCTCCTTCTATTAATTTCATAAATGCATCTTCCAATGTTGTATCTATTTTTTTCATTTCAAATATTGTTATGTTTTCTTTTGCAAACTGTGAAAATATAATTTTTCTTAAATCTATATCACCATTTGCTTCTATTACATATTGTTTAGTTCCATCTTCATTCTCTTTATTCAATTGTATTTTTTTAATCTCTTTAATTTCTTTTATGACTTTCTCTATTTTATTTTCTGTATCTTCTACAGTTATATATATGCTATTACTATTAGAAACCTTATTTTCCAAGTTTTGAGGTGTATCGATTGCTACTATTTTTCCTTTATTTATAATAATTACTTTATTACAGATTTGGCTTACTTCTGATAAAATATGAGAACTTAAAATAATTGTATGGTCTTTACCTAATTCCTTAATCAAATTTCTTATTTCTGTAATTTGTTTTGGATCTAATCCTACTGTTGGTTCATCTAAAATTAATATTTTAGGCTCACCAACTAAAGCTCCTGCCATACTCACTCTTTGTTTATATCCTCTAGAAAGATTTTTTATTATCTTTTTCTCTACATCTTTTAATCCTGTTCTTTCTAATATTTTATCAACGTTTTCTTTTCTAGTTTTTTTATCTACTTTTTTTATTTCTGCCATATAAGTTACAAATTCTTTAACTGTTAAATCTGTGTAAAGAGGTACTCCCTCTGGCATATAACCTATTTCTTTTTTCTCTTTTTTAGGCTTTTTTAACATATCAAATCCATCTATTATGATTTCTCCTTCTGTTTGTTCTATGAATCCTGTTAGCATATTCATAGTTGTACTTTTCCCTGCACCATTTGGGCCAAGTAATCCTATAATTTCGCCATCATTAATTTTAAAGCTAATATTGTCTACGGCAATAAGTTTTCCATACTTTTTTGTAACGTTTTTTACTTCTATCACAAAAAATTCCTCCTTTACTCCTTCTAATTGTTTAATCCCTAACATATTATCATTTTATTGTTTTAAAGTAAAGTACTTCACAAAAAATTTACAATTATCATATCTATTTTTTAATTTGCATATCTATTAAACAGAAATGGAGAATTTTATGGAATTTATATATCCTTTTTTAATTACATTTTCTCTTGTGTTTTTCTCCGAACTTGGTGATAAAACACAACTTTTAGTTTTATCTTTCTCTACTAAAAATAAAGCTAAAAATATATTGTTAGGAGTAGCGATTGGTACTTTTCTTAGTCATGGCTTTGCAATTTTATTTGGAAGTAAAATAGCTTATTTTTCTAATGCATCTTTCCAATTTTATTTAAAAATCTTTACATATACATCTTTTTTATTGTTTGGTTTTATTGGATTCTTACCTAAAAAAGATTTTAATGATTCTCCCGATAAAATAGGTTTTATGCAAAAGATTTCTAAAATGAAATTAAACCCTATCATTATGGTTGCTATTTGTATATTAATAGGAGAATTGGGGGATAAAACTTTTCTTGCTTCTTTAAGTCTTGGCTTTCAATATCCATATTCTAAAATTTCTCTTATTTTAGGTTCTGTTTTTGGTATGGTAATTAGTAATTGTATTGCTATTTTTTGTGGTAAATTTTTAGGAAATCATTTTCAACAAAATTTTATTGAAGCATTATCTAATATTATTTTTATTGTTTTTGGATTATTAGGATTTGCCAGTTTTATTTTCTAATTAAAAATCTAGTAAGTAAATATTATTTTTATACTGCTATTGACACTTTCATTTTTTTATGATAATATATTTATCCTGAGTTTGACAGTAAAATAATGGAAAAACGCACCTAAACCAGTTGATATGACTGGAATTTAGATGCGTATTT
>CANPZA010000031.1 GCA_947588915.1 uncultured Clostridia bacterium | reverse complement strand
AAAAGAAAATGTAATTTGGGCACCAAAAGGAACTACTTTATCAGAGGCAAATGATATAATATGGGAAAATAAAATAGCATGTTTACCAATATTGGATTCTGAAGAAAAACTAAAATATTTAGTATTTAGAAGAGATTATGAAGAAAGAAAAAATAATCCTAATTCTTTGCTAGATGATAAAAAACGATATATTGTAGGAGCAGGAATAAACACTAGAGATTATACTGAAAGAATACCAGCATTAGTAGAAGCTGGTGTTGATATACTTTGTATGGATTCTTCAGATGGGTATTCTGTATGGCAAAAGAAAACAATAGATTATGTAAGAGAAAAATATGGAGATAAAGTAAAAATAGGTGCTGGAAATGTAGTAGACAAAGAAGGATTTCTATATTTAGCTAAAGCGGGAGCAGACTTTATTAAAGTTGGAGTAGGACCGGGTTCTATTTGTATAACTCGTGAAACAAAAGGGATTGGACGTGGACAAGCATCAGCTTTAATAGATATAGTAGCAGCAAGAGATGAATATTTCAAAAAAACAGGAGTTTATATACCAGTATGTGCAGATGGTGGAATTGTGCATGATCATCATATAACAATTGCACTTGCTCTTGGAGCAGACTTTGTCATGATGGGAAGATATTTTGCAAGATTTGATGAAAGCCCTACAAGAGTTGTAAAAAAAGGTAATGTCTATGTAAAGGAATACTGGGGAGAAGGATCAAACAGAGCAAGAAATTGGCAAAGATATGATATGGGTGGAGAACAGAAACTTTCTTTTGAGGAAGGTGTTGATTCTTATATACCATATGCAGGTAGATTGAAAGATAATTTAGCTGTTACAGTAGCTAAAATAAAATCTACAATGTGTAACTGTGGAAGTATTACAATACCAGAATTCCATGAAAAGGCAAGACTAACATTGGTATCTGAAGTTAGTATAACAGAAGGTGGTTCTCATGATGTTATATTAAAAGAAATTGACAATCAGTTAAATTAATAAAATGGTAGTACCTATACTGCCATTTTTTTGTTAATAAATATTGATTATATATCAAATAAATGATAAAATGTAAAAGTATGAAAAAGGAGAAAATAATGGAAGAACAAGTAGATATACTATTGGCTACATATAATTCAAATATAAAATATTTAACACAACAAATAGAAAGTATATTAAATCAAACTTATAAAAATTTTAAATTATTGATTAGTGATGATGCATCAACAAATACAGAAATTAAATCTGTTTTAGAAAAGTATGAAAAACAAGATAATCGTATTTGTATATATATACAAGAAAAAAATCTAGGATATAACAAAAATTTTGAGTTTTTATTAAAACAATCAAATTCACCATATATTATGTTTGCAGATCATGATGATATTTGGTATCCTCAAAAAATAGAGAAAAGTCTTGATAAAATAAAAAAGGAAAATGTTGATTTAGTATATGTGAATTGTAATCAAATAAATGAAAATGGAGAAATACTAAAACAAAATTATTTTAAGTATAAAAATGTTCCATTAATACATGGTAAAAGCAAGCTTGCGATATCAAGATGTATAGGAATTGGTTGTTCACAAATTATTACAAAAGAAGTAAAAGATAAGATGATACCATTCAAAGAAGGAGTAATGGCACATGATTGGTTGGCAGCTTTTATTAGTAATGAAGGAAAAGGAATAGATTATATAGAAGATAAATTATTTAGCTATCGCCTTCATAATTCTAATGTATTTGGTGGAAGAAATTTATCACAAAATATAAAAATGTGGAAAAAAGAACATGGAAAAACTTATGAAAGTTTCTTAAAATATAGAAAGGAAAAAGTAATTGATAAAGCATATTTAGATGGTGCAAAAATGTGTTTATTATATACTCAAGTAGAAAAAAATAAAAAATATATAGAAGAAATAATTAGATATTATGAAAATTTAGAAAAATCAAAATATATAAATATACATATTATAAAATATTTTAAGTTTTTATCTGGTAGGAATTTAGCAAAAAAAATGATAAAGGAAATCATTAGTTTTCATGTTCCAATTTTGGGATATTTAATTTATTTAATTGGCTGAAATAATTGACAAAAAGGCGATTTAAAGATAAAATATACAAGATGAAAAAACAATGGAGGAAAGAAATGAATTTTATAAAAACAGTTTTTCAAAACAGAAAAATAATATGGGGATTAGGAAAAAGTGATTTCAAAAATAGATTTGCAAGTACAAGCTTAGGCAGTATATGGGGCTTTTTACAACCATTTATATTTATGATTACATATGTAATTGTATTTCAATTTATTTTAAAAACCCCAACACCAGGAAATTACCCTTATGCAGTATGGTTTATACCAGGAATGGCAATATGGTTATCTCTAAATGATAGTATAATGAATGCAAGTAGTTCTATAAGGACATATAGCTATCTAGTAAAAAAAGTAGTCTTTCCAATTGATACAATTCCAATAATTTCAATAATATCATGTAGTTTTGTATCAATATTTTTAATAATTATATCAGTAATAGTATGTGCAATCTATGGATTTTTACCGAATATTTTAATGCTTATTTATATAATATTTGCAACCTATTGTTTTTTAATAGCATTTACTAGATTTACATCAGCTATTACAACATTAGTACCTGATTTTTCAAACTTATTAGGTATATTAATGCAATTGTTTTTTTGGTTTACACCTATAATTTGGAACTTAACAATGTTAAATGGACATCAAATATTATTAGAGATAGTAAAATGTACACCATTTACTTATTTAGTAACAGGGATTAGAGATGTATTCTTAGGTGGAAGTATAATATTAGATAACCATTTTTTATATACAATAGCTTTTTGGACAATAACAGCAATAATGTTCTTTTGGGGAAACTATATTTTTAATAAAAACAAAAAAGATTTTGCAGATGTGCTTTAAAAGGAGGAAATTACAATATGGAGGATTCCAATGTAGCAATAAAAATAGAACACCTTTATAAAAATTATAAAATGTTTGCTAGAAAAAAAGACAGATTATTAGAAACTGTTTTTCCAATGTACAAAAAACATAGTGAATTTAGTGCAGTAAAAAATTTAAACTTAGAAATAAAGAAGGGAGAAGTTTTAGGAATTCTAGGAAAAAATGGAGCTGGTAAATCAACTTTATTAAAAATGATAACAGGGGTTGTAACTCCATCTTCGGGGGAAATAGATATTAAGGGTAAAATTAGTTCCTTACTAGAATTAGGAACAGCTTTTAATATGGAATTAACAGGAGAAGAAAATATTTATCAACATGGTCAGGTTATGGGATTGACAAAGGAAGAAATAGAACAAAAAAAACCTGAAATAGTAAAGTTTGCGGACATTGGAGAACATATAAATCAACCAGTAAAAACATATTCTTCAGGAATGTTTGCAAGACTTGCTTTTGCATGTGCCATAAATGTAAATCCAGATATTTTAATAGTGGATGAAGTATTATCAGTAGGAGATATAGCATTCCAATTAAAATGCTTTAAAAAATTTGAACAATTTAAAAAGGAAGGAAAAACTATCTTATTTGTTACACATAATGTAGCAGATGTAATCAGAAATTGTAATAGAGCTATAATTATTTCAGAAGGAAGCATAATATTTGATGGAGATGTGAAAACAGGTGTTGATAAGTACAAAAAAATGATAGTAGGAATTGAAGATGAAAATGTAATAGAACATGAGTTAAAGCAAGACAAGGAAAAAATTCCAATTGATATACATAAAAACGATAATAAGGAATGGAAAAGCAAATTTATGCAAAATCCAGATATGTTAAGCTATGGAAATGGAAAAGCTGAAATTATAGATTATGGAATTTTTGATAATAATGGAGATTTTCAAACTACGATAAATAATAATGATGAATATATTGTAAAAATGAAAATAAAATTTAACGAATTTATAGATGAACCAATATTTGCAATGTCCATAAAAGATTTTAAGGGACTAGAATTAGGAGGAGCAAATACCAATAGCTATAAAGTATTAACTGGCACTTATGAAAAAGGACAAGAGGTTATAGTTGAATTTAAACAAACATTTCCATTAGCACCGGAAAAATATACACTATCATTTGGTTGTACAACTTTTAATCCAAATGGTGATTTAGAGGTATTTGATAGAAAATATGATGCACTTTTCATTGAAATAATTTCTCATAGAGATTGTTTAGGAATTATTGACTTAAAAAGTGAAATTAATATAATTAGAGGGTAAGATTTATGAAAGTAAATTATGATTTTTATACAGGGCAAGATCAATATTGCGATGGTGATACAGAAAAAGATGTTATAAAATATCTAGAAGAATATGGAGAAGAAAATTATAAAGAAATATTCAAAAAAGATATAAGATGGCCTATCTTTTATCATATTACACCTATTAGAAAAAACATTTTAAATTGGTATCCTTTTAAAACAGATAGTGAAATATTAGAAATTGGTGCAGGAATGGGAGCGGTAACAGGAGTATTGTGTGATAAAGCAAAATCTGTTACATCAGTAGAATTATCAAAACAAAGGGCATCTGCAATTGAGGAAAGATGCAAAGACAAAGAGAACCTAGAAATAATAGTAGGAAATTTTAATGATATAAAATTTGATAAAAAATTTGATTATATTACCCTAATAGGAGTATTAGAATATGCACCTTTATATACAAATACAGAAAACTCATTTCATGATTTTCTAATACAGATAAAATCTTTATTAAAAGAAGATGGTAAATTATTAATTGCAATTGAAAATCAATTTGGAATGAAATATTTTAGTGGTGCATGGGAAGACCACACAGGTAAGCCATATGATGGAATTACAGGATATGATAATAAAAAAGGAATTAGAACATTTGGAAAAGAAGAGTTAAAACAAATATTATATGAAGCTGATTTTAAATATACAAAATTTTATTATCCAATGCCAGATTATAAATTGCCTAATATTATATTTTCAGATGAGTATAAACCAGATGAAGAAAAGTTAGAAAAGTATATGCCATATTTATCTGAAGAAAATGCATATGTAAAATATGATGAAAAGAAAGCCTTTATCGAAATTATAAAAAACGATAAATTTGATTTCTTTGCAAATTCTTTTTTTATAGAAGCATCTATGAAAGAAATTGATACAAAAGTTGATTTATCTAAACAAGAACTAGTAAAAATCGATAGCATAATGAATAAATTTTATGATAAACATTATAAAATTAATAACACAAATGATGATGCAAATATAAAGGCACAATTATTAGAAGAAAACAAAAAATTAAAAGAAGAATTAAATGCAATAGTAAATTCCAAGTCATGGAAAATAACTAAACCATTTAGAGAATTTAGAAGTAAAAATAAATAATTTTAGGGGGAATAAAAAATGGAAAAAAAGAGAAACTTATTTACATCTGAGGCGGTATCAATAGGACATCCTGATCATGTGTGTGATATGATATCAGATAGTATACTAGATGCATGTTTAAAAGAGGATAAGAATGCAAGAGTAGCATGTGAAACAATGGCAAAAGATGAATTTGTTGTATTAGCAGGAGAAATATCAACAACTGCAAATATTAATGTAGAACAAATAGTAAAAGATACAATTAAAAAAATAGGATATACTTACACGCCAAGAGTATTAAATTTATTAAGTAAACAGTCACCAGATATTGCACAAGGAGTGGATATAGGTGGAGCAGGAGATCAAGGAATAATGTTTGGATATGCAACTACAGAAACACCAGAATATATGCCACTTGCAATTACTATGGCACATGATTTAGTAAAAAGTGCTACAAAATTACGCCAAGAAGGAAAATTTAAATATGCTGGACCTGATATGAAATCACAAGTAACATTAGAATACATAGAAGGTGAAACCACAAGGATAGATACAATGCTTATGTCAATTCAACACAAGGAAGATTATGATGAAAAAGAATTTAAAAATTTTATAAAAAATGAAATTATGATAAAAATAGCACAAAAATATAATTTAAATACTGATTTTAAAATATTAATAAATCCTACTGGAAAATTTGTAATTGGCGGACCAGAAGGAGATGCAGGTTTAACAGGTAGAAAAATAATTGTAGATACATATGGTGGATATGCACCACATGGAGGAGGAGCTTTTTCAGGAAAAGATCCTACAAAAGTAGATAGAAGTGCAGCTTACATTGCAAGATATTTAGCAAAAAATATTGTAGCATCTGGAATTGCAAAAGAATGTTTAATTCAATTATCTTATGCAATAGGTGTCGCTCAACCAATTTCAATATATATAGACTGTAAAGGAACAAATAAAGTAGAAGAAGAGAAAATAATAAAAACAATATATGATAATTTTGATTTATCACCAAAAGGTATTATTGAAAAATTACAATTAAGAAATCCTGTTTATACAGAAACTTGTAATGGTGGACACTTTGGAAGAAAATACATAGATAATAACAATAAAATAGAATGCACATGGGAAAAATTAGATAGTGTGGATATATTTAAAAAATTGAAATAATATGGAGGTAATGTTTTGAATATAAATCTTGATTTTTATAAAGAAAAACAAGAAGAATTATTACCAATTGAGGAAGAAATAGTAAAATATATAAATGAAAATAAAGAAAAAGATTATTATGATATTATAAAAAAAGATAATAGAATAGAAGTAATATTGGCATTATCAACAATAAGAAATAATATATTGAGTTGGTATCCATTTAAATCAGAAGCTAGTGTTTTGGAAATAGAACCAAACTTTGGTGAAATTACAGGTTTATTATGTGACAAAGTAGCTAAAGTAGTAGCTATTGAAAGTAACTTAAAAAAAGCACGTGCTATACAAAAAAGATATGAAGAAAAAGAAAATTTAGAAGTTATAATAGGTGATATAGAAGATATTAAAATACAAGAAAAATTTGATTATATTACATTAATAGGAACTTTAGAAAAATACAATAAACAGATTGTAGAAAAATATATAAAAGAATTAAAAGAATTTCTAAAGGAAGATGGAATTATCATTTTAGCAACAGACAATGAATTAGGAATGCAACTTTTTACTAGAACAAATGATACAGGAATAAATGTAACTAATTTACTTGAAAAAAATTTATATACTTTACATGATATAGAAGAACTTTTACAAAAAAATAATTTGATAGCCAATAAAGTATATTATCCAATGCCTGATTATAAATTGACAAATGTAATATATACAGATCAAAAAAATATATCAAAAAGCGATTTATCTAGAAATATTGTTTATAATACAGAAGATACAATAAAATTTTATTCGGAAAATTTAGCATATGAAAAAATATTAAAAGAAGATACTAGCAAATTTAAATTATTTGCTAATTCATTTTTAATTGAAGCAACAAAAAAAGAATTAGATAATAATAAAATAAAATTTGTATCTTTTTCAAATATAAGAAAACCAGAATATAGAATAAAAACTATAATGGAAGATAAGAATGTATATAAATATGCAGAAAATGAAAAAAGTAAAAAACATTTAGAAGATATCAAAAAAAATATTGATATTATGAAAAAGATTAAATTAAAAACAATTGATGGATATGAAGATAACAGAATAGTAAGTAAATATACAGATGCATTATCTTTAGACAAGGTTATTACAAATTTAATCCAAGAAAATAACAAAGATGAAATAATAGATTTAATACGACATTTTAAAGAAGAAATAGATACGAAGTTAGAAAAAACAGATAATAAAAATAATGTATTTGATAAATATAAAATTGATTATATAGAAGCAGATTTAGAACAAATGCAATTTGTAAAACAAGGTTTATGGGATTTGATTTTTCAAAATTGTTTTTATATAGAAAAAGATTTTTACTTTTATGACCAAGAATGGAGAGAAGAGAAAGTACCAATTGATTTTATATTATATAGAGCTATAAAGTATTTTACTAAATTAAAAGAATATATTTCAGAAAAAGAATTATATTCAATTTTGCAAATTAATGAAAATGTAATTAAATTATTTGAAGAATTAGACAATAAAATACAAGAGGAAATAAGAGATGAGACTGTATGGAAAATTCATAACTCTGGTAAAGAAATAGTTGATCTAAAAAGAGAAAAATTAACAGATAACCATCACATTAATTTATTAACAATAGAAAATGAACAAAATAGAGCATTGCTAGAACAAAAACAAAAAGAAATTGATGAATTAAAAAATAATTTAAATTATATAATTAATTCAAAATCATGGAAAATAACAAAGCCATTGAGAGCTATTAAGAAAATTAGAAAGAAATATAAATAATAAAGCAGAATGTAAAATATAAAACATTATTTAACTAAGGAGACAAAACTATGAAAGACAAAACTATAGATATACTCTTAGCTACTTACAATGGAGAAAAATATGTAGCTGAACAAATTGATAGTATCTTAAATCAAACATATAAAAATATACATTTGATAATATCTGATGATTGCTCTACAGACAATACAAGAAAGATATTAAGTCAATATGAGAATAATGAAAGAGTAGAGATACATTTACAAGAAAATAATTTAGGATATATTAAGAATTTTGAATTCCTACTAAAACAAGTAAAAAACGAATTGTATATGTTGTCAGATCAAGATGATTTTTGGCTTAAAGAAAAAGTGGAAAAATCATTAGAATTAATGAAAAATGAAAAATGTGATATGATTTTTGGAGATCTAGAAGTGGTGGACAAAAATTTAAAAACAATGTATGCATCTTTTGATGATTTTATGCTATTAAATAGAAAAATAAGAAATCAAATTAATAGTTATAAATTAAATTATTTGTATAATTGTGTAACAGGATGTACAATACTAGCAAAAAAGAAATTTATGAATAAGGTATTGCCATTACCTAATGAATCAGAATATGTAGCACACGATCATTGGATTGGACTAATGATGTCTATATATGGAAAAACAAAATATATGCCTGAAAAATATATAAAGTATAGACAACATGGAGAAAATCAAATTGGAACTAATAAAACTTCTCATAAATTTACAAAAATGGATCAAGTAAGAAGACTATTTATTGATGTAAAATTAGGGATATTTGGTACATATGTAAAATATAATGAAAGATTTCCAGAAGAATTACAAAAATTAAATACTGAAGCATATGAATACTTTAACATGGTAGATAAAAAGAAAAACTTTAATTTTAGAGGATGGAAAATATTTCATGAATTATATAAAAATGAAACTTTTATATATTATATAGAAAATTTTATCATAATGAATATGCCTTTTTTAGGAAGAGGATTATTCAAAATAAGACATAGCATTTTAAAATTAATCGGAAAAAGATAATAAAAAGAAAGGGATAGGAAATGAGAATTAGAGATGCCATATTTAAAGAAGGATCAAAAACAAGAAAATTCTTGAGAAAAATAAATAATATAATTCGTTGCATAAATTTTACAAATATAAAAAAATTTTTTATCCTTATAAAAAAACAAGGATTAGTACAAACACTTAAAAATATAAAAAAGGGAATAGATGAGGGAAGAGTTTCGAATGGAAAAATATTAACTAGCTATGAAATGTGGATACAAGCCAATGAACCAACAGAAGAAGAATTAGAAAAACAAAGAAAAACAAAATTTAAATATGAACCTAAAATAAGTTTACTTGTTCCATTGTATAAAACCCCAAAACAGTTTTTTGAAGAATTAGTTACATGTTTAAAAGAACAAACATATTCAAATTGGGAATTGTGCTTAAGTGATGGGAGTCCTAAAGATAATGAAGATTTGAAGGATATAATCAAGAGTGATAAAAGAATAAAATATAAAAAATTAGAAAAAAATGAAGGTATTGCAGGAAATACAAATGCTTGCATTAAAATGGCTACAGGTGACTTTATAGCATTATTTGATCATGATGATTTATTACCTAAATTTTCACTATATGAAGTAGTGAAAGCAATAAATGAAAATCCGGATGTAGAATTTTTGTATTCAGATGAAGATAAAATAACAACAATTGATAAGCCAAGGTTTGAGCCACATTTTAAACCAGATTTTTCTCCTGATTTTTTAAGAGCAAACAATTATATATGTCATTTAAGTGTATTCAAAAAAGAATTAATGGATAAACTTGAAGGCGAAAGAAGTAAATATGATGGTGCACAAGATTTTGATATTATTTTAAGAATGTCAGAAAAAACAAAAAACATTGTACATATACCAAAAGTATTATATCATTGGAGAGTTCATGAGAATTCAACTGCAAAAGCTGGAGGAGAAGCAAAACCATATGCATTTGAAGCTGGAATACCAGCTATTGAAGATCACTTAAAAAGGATTGGGTTAAAAGGAAAGGTGGAACATGGAGCAACTTTAGGAACTTATCATGTGCGTTATGATGTAATAGGAAATCCTAAAGTATCAATCATAATACCTAATAAAGATGGTATTGATTATCTAAAAGTATGCATAAACTCAATTTTATCATTAACCACCTATAAAAACTATGAAATTGTTATAGTAGAGAATAATAGTGAAAAAGAAGAAACATTCAAATACTATAAAGAAATAGAAAAAAATAATAAAATCAAGATTTTATATTATCCAGATAAAGGGTTTAATTATGCAAAAATAATAAATTTTGGTGTTAAGAATGTGGATGGAGAGTATATAATTCAACTAAATAATGATACTGAATTACTAACTCCAGAATGGTTGGAAGAAATGATAGGATTTGCACAAAGAGAAGATGTAGGAGCTGTTGGAGTAAAGATGTATTATGAAGATAATACTATTCAACATGCAGGTCTGGCAGTAGGAGTGAATACAGTAGCTGCACATCTTTTCAAGGGAATACCTAGAAATCAACATGGATATTTTGCAAGAGAAAGCACAACTCAAAATTTAAGTGCAGTTACAGCAGCTTGTATAATGGCTAAAAAAGAAATATATGAACAAGTAGGATATATGGATGAAAAATTTGCAGTAGCATTTAATGATGTGGATTTTTGCTTAAAAATAAGAGAGCTAAATAAATTAATTGTGTATGATCCATTTGTAGAATTTATGCATTACGAATCTAAGACACGTGGAGAAGAAAATACACCAGAAAAAATAAAGAGATTCGAAGGAGAAATTAAACGTTTCTTAAAAAAATGGGATAAATTTTTAAAAGAAGGAGATCCATATTTTAATATTAACTTTGATTTAGAATCTGATAAATGTGAACCCAATAAAGGAAAGGTAACTAAATAATTTAGGAGGAAAGTATGTTGGAAAATATAAAAATATACGCACATAAATTTGGGGAATGGTTATATAAATTTCGTTATTATATTGCTATTGCTATATTTATATTATGTGTAGTATTTGAAATAAGTGGATCTTCAATTGGAATGTGGAAAGAATTTGGAATGTCAGATGTAGCTGATGATGGAGTGATATTCGGAAAATCTAGACAGGTAAGGAGTGATGAATGGGCAGTATTAACGCCTATGACATTTTCACAACAGTTTAATGGTTTTAAATATTTTAGTGACATTATTAGAGCGGACAAGACAGATGTATTTATTGTATATAGTTTACCTGTAGTAAATATAATGCAAATATTTAGACCATTTCTAATAGGATATTTATTTTTAGGAATATCTAAAGGCTTAGCATTCTTTTGGGCAGGAAGAACGATTGCATTGTTTTTAGTAATGTTTGAAATGTTTATGATAATAACAAAAAAGAAAAAATTATTATCTTGTGTTGCAGCAATAATGATTACCTTATCTCCAATGATTCAATGGTGGTATGCAGCAATTCAAATAGCTGAAATATTTATATTTGGAGGTTTAGCAATAATATTATTAGATAAATATATGATTACAGAAAGTTTAAAGAGAAGATGTTTATATTTATTAGGTATGATTATATGTGCAGGAGGATATATACTTATATTTTATCCACCGTGGCAAATACCAATGGCATATGCATTTTTAGCACTAGCAATATGGATAATTATAAAAAACAGAAAGCAATGTAAAATAAATTATAAAGATATAATTTCAATAATTGGAACACTTATAATATTTGTAGGATGTATGATATACATATTAATGAAATCAGGTGAAACAATAAAACTTGTTATGAATACGGCTTATCCAGGTACTAGAATATTAACTGGTGGAGGACTAAAATGGGATTACTTCTACTATATGATTAATTTATTTACACCATTTAAAGATATAATGGGAACGAACCCATGTGAAAGAGCACTAATGATTGGACTATTTCCAATAAATTTGATATTAGCAATTATAACATTAATAAAAGGAAAGAAAAAAGATGCTTTACTAATATCATCACTTATAGCTTATGTGTTTTTAAGTATATGGGCAATGATTGGACTTCCTGCAATAATAGCAAAAGTCACATTATTAGATAAAGTGCAACCAATAAGGGTGCCATTAGCTGTAGGCTTTTTAGATATAGTGTTATTAACTAGAAGTTTAGCAATATTAGAAAAAACTATAAAAAGAATTCCTGCCACAATAATTTCATTTATATTAGCGGTTTCAATAGCAATGATATGCAAATTCAATTTCCCTGATTACACATCAATAAAAATTGCAGTAGTTATCGCAATTGTTAGTATGTACTTGTTCTATTTTGCATTATG
>CANPZA010000030.1 GCA_947588915.1 uncultured Clostridia bacterium | reverse complement strand
TTGCTATATCTGTTATTTGTGCACCTCTTGCTCTCATTGCTGTAAATGCTTCATGTCCTGGTGTATCTAAGAAAGTAATTTCTCTATCTTTTACTTTTACTTTATAAGCACCAATTGCTTGTGTAATACCACCTGCTTCTCCTTCTATTACATTTGTTTGTCTTACAGCATCTAATAGAGATGTTTTACCATGATCTACATGTCCCATAACAACTATAACTGGTGGTCTTACTTCTAATTCTTCTTCTTTATCCTCAGAATCATCAAATAAAATATCTTCTTCTGTTACAGTTTCTTTTTTAGTTGCATTAATTCCAAATTCTTGTGCTATTAAATAAGCTGTATCAAAGTCAATATCATTATTTATCGTAGCCATTATTCCATAGCCTAATAATTTTTTAATTACTTCTGAGGTTGTTTTTTTCATTTCTGCTGCTAAATCTTTTACTGTAATACTTTCTGGAATTTCAATATCTGTTAATTTAAATATTTTTTGTTTGTTTCTTTCTTCTTGATTTTTGTTATTTCTTTTCTTTCCTCTTCTTCCACGTTCTGTTGTTAAATCATAATAATCTAACATTCCTCCATTTTGCTCATCAAACATATTAGATAATTGTTTTGCCTGTTTTAAGCTTTTTAATTTTCCTTCATCAAAATCATTATAATTATTTTTTCTTGACTTATTTTTCTTTGTCCCTTTATTTTCATCAAATCTATTATTTTTTTGTTTATCTAATCCTCTGTTATATTCTCTAACATTTTCTTTTTCGATTATATCTGCAGACATAATATTTTTGATATTTTTTTCTATTCCTTTTTCATCTAAAGATTTTTTTCCAAATCTATCATTATTATTATATCTATTATTATTATTGTTGTTATTTCTAAAATTATTATTCTGATTTCTATTATTATTTCTATTGTCTCTATTTTGATTAAATTGTTTTTCTGTATTTTTAGTTCTTATATTATTTTCTGATATTCTCTTTTCTGTTTTTTCTGGCTTTACTAATTTTTCTTTTTGCTCATTTTTTTGGATTTTTACTTTTTCATTTACTTTTTCTTCTTTAACTGGCTCTTCTTTTTTTGGTTCTTCTCTTTTTAGTCCAAATAATTCACTTACTGTCATTGGTTTGCTTGGTTTATTACGATAAACTATGTTATAATCTTTATTTTGTTTTCTTTCTACAAAACCTATATTATTTCTTTTATCTTCTTTTTTAGTTTCCTCTTTTTTCTTTTTTTCTTCTTCCTGTGTTATTATAACTTCTCTTCTTATAATAACAGGTGCTTTTTCTTCTTTTTTTGATTCTTTTTTTACTTCTTTGTTTTGTTTCTCTTTGTTGCTAACTTCTTCTGTTTTATTTTTTCCTTTTTTAGTTAATGCTTCTTCTATTTGTTTTGCTTGAGTCTCATCTACACCACTTAAATGGCTTGTAACTTCTATTTTTAGCTTTTTTGCAACTTCTAATACTTCCTTACTATTTAATTCTAATTTTTTTGCTATTTCATGTATTTTTATTTTACCCAATAACTTCACCCCCATTATTTATCTTATATATTTCTTTTGCTAAATTTGGTTCTTCTATGCCAATAATTGCTTTATTATTTTTGCCAATTGCCTTACTTAGAGTTTCTATATTCTCATTTATAATTATAATCGGCGTTTCATATTCTTGACTTAATTTTTTAAATTTTTCTTTTGTCCTATTATATGAATCTATTGCTACAATTATCAAATATACTTTTTTCTTTTTAATTTGTTCTTCAACACTATCTGAACCAAAACAAATCTTTCTTGCTCTACTACTCAAACCAATTAAACCTAATATTTTTTTATTATTTTCCTCCAAGTATTACACCTCTTATATTTTCATAAATTTCCTCAGATATTTTTATATCTAATATTTTTTCTAATCTTTTTGATTTTATAACTTTTTCTAAGCATTGTATATCATTACATATATAAGCACCTCTACCATTTTGTTTTCCTGTTATATCAACACTTACTTCGTTTTGTTTGTTTTTTACAATACGAATTAAATCTTTTTTATCTTTTTTATTATTACATCCCATACATGTTCTTTGTGGTTGATACATAAATATCTTTGTCCTCCTTTTATTGTATGTTTTGATTTTTGTTTTATTCTTCTGTATCTACATTTTCAGGCTTTTCTCCGGTTTTCTTTATTCATTAACATCTCTCTAAATTGTGTTTCTGATTTAATATCAATTTTCCAATTAGTTAATCTTGCAGCTAATCTTGCATTTTGTCCTGATTTACCAATTGCTAGAGACAATTGATCATCTGGTACTATTACCTGTGCAAATTTTTCATCATCTTTAATGTCTACTGCTAATATCTGTGCTGGAAGTAAACTTGCTGCAATATATATAGATGGATCCTCATTCCACTCAATAACATCTATTTTTTCACCATTTAATTCATTAATAACATTTTGGATTCTTACACCTTTTTGACCTACACAAGAACCAACTGGATCTATATTTGGATCTGGTGAATAAACAGCTACTTTACTTCTATATCCAGGATCTCTTGATATACTTTTTATTTCAATGACACCTTCATATATTTCTGGTATTTCAAATTCTAATAATTTTCTAACAAAATCTGGATGACTTCTTGATACTATTACTTGAGGAGCTCCTTTCATACCTTTTTCAACATCTAATACATATCCTTTTATTTTATCATTTACATGATAGTGTTCAGTTGGTATTTGTTCTTTAGATGGCATTACTCCTTCTAATTTTCCCAAATCCATTATTACTATATTATGATCTGCTTTTTGAACTAGTCCAGATACTATTTCTCCTTTTCTACTGTTAAATTCAGTAAATACGACTTCTCTTTCTACTTCTCTTAATTTTTGTATAATTACTTGTTTTGCAGTTTGGGCTGCAATTCTTCCAAAGTCTCTTGGTACTATTTCTGTTTCTAAAACATCCCCTTCTTTTAGGTCAGGATTTATTTTTTTTACATCTTTTACACTTATTTGTGTCTGTTCATTTTCCACTTCTTTAACAACTTCTTTTAAAGAATAAACATGTGTTGCTCCTGTTTTTTTATCCATTGCTACTTTTACATTTTCTAAAGAATCAAAATTTCTTTTGTATGCTGTCACTAATGCTGTTTCTATTGCTTCTAATAGATATTCTTTTTTTATTCCTTTCTCTTTTTCTAGCTCCTCTAATGCTAGTATCAACTCTTTGTTGTCAATGGCTTGTTCTTTCATTTTTTAATTCCTCCCTTTACCAATTATAAATTGTTTTTATTTGTGCAATATTTTTTCTGGCTATTTTTATATTTTCTTCTATTGTAATCTCTTCTTGGTTAAATCCTGTCAATACTCCTTGGTATTCTTTTTTTCCTGTTTCATCTTTTTTGAATAGTTTTACATTAATTTCTGTTCCAATATTTTTTTCTAAATGTTTATCTTTTTTTAGTATTCTTTCAATTCCAGGAGATGATACTTCTAAAAAGTATTGTTCTTTTATATAATTTGCCTCATCTAATTTATCATTTATACTATTAGTTACTTTTTCACAATCATTTAAATCAATTCCTGATTGTTTATCTATAAAAATTCTTAAGAAATAATTTTTACCTTCTTTACAATATTCTACATCATATAAATCATATCCTAAACCTTCTATTATAGGTTCAACCAATTTTTCAACTTTTTCTTCAATACTTGCCATATATCCCTCCTTGTACAATATATTTCAACAATGAAGAGTGGGATTTAGTCCCACTCTTTAAGCTAATGATTTATGGTCTTTATTATTATACCCAATTTTTCCCATAAATGCAAGCTTTTTTCATGATTTTTATAAAAATTTTAAAAATTACTCTAATTTACATAGAGTAATTTTTAATAATCTATATTTTTCCTACAACTTCAACAGATTCTTCAGCAGTGTTTCCAATTTTTATATCTCTAACATGGTCAATTTTCTCCCATGTAGTTTCTCTTTTAAATAAACATTTAAAGTTAATTAATAACCATGATCCCATAAATATTGGATAACACATTAATCCTTTTATCATAGGTTTTATTGGTCTTCTATCTAATAGCATTGCAATTATTGCAGTAAATATTGGTAAAAAGAATGTTGGTAATACATATTTTAATATATTTACTGTTAATTCTGCACCTGTCATTCCATTTCCAGCATACATTAAGAAGTTTGTTAATAATAAAACTAATGTTATTATGAACATTGGAATACTTCCTACTATATATAATAGTCCATCAAAATTCATCATTGTTTTATTCTTTTTAGTTGCAACAGCTAGTTGTTTTGTATATTCTTTTATACATTGTATATGTCCTACTGTCCATCTACTTCTTTGTGACCAACTTTGTTTAAATCCTACTGGTTGTTCATCATATACTATTGCATCTGTTGCCCAACCTAATCTTTTTCCTTGTATTATTCTTTTTAATGAGAATTCTATATCTTCTGTTAATGTAACTGTATCCCATCCTTGTGGTTTTATTACATCAAATCTTACCATAAACCCTGTTCCATTTAATAATGGTGATAATCCTAAATTATATCTTGCCAAATGATAAAATCTGTGCATTGTCCAATAGAAAATTGCATATCCTGCTGTAATCCAACTATCTGTTGGGTTTTTAATATCTCTATATCCTTGAACAACATCTTCTCCTTGGCATAATTTTTTATTCATGTTTTTTATAAAGTTTGCATCTACTATATTATCTGCATCAAATACAAAAAAAGCATCATATGGAGCATTTTCTTTGATTTTTTGTTGTAAAAACCAATCTAATGCATATCCTTTTGTTTTCTTTGTTGAGTTAAAACGCTCATATACTATTGCACCAGCTTCTTCAGCTACTTTTGCTGTATTATCTGTACAATTATCAGCTATTACATATATATCATATAAATCTTTATCATAATTTTGTTTTCTTAAGCTTTCAACTAAATTTCCAACTACTGCTTCTTCATTATGTGCAGGTATTATTGCCATAAATCTATGATTTTTGATAACTTTTAATGGTTTGTCTTTTATTTTTACTAATGAGCATAAACTTACTAATATTTGATATAGCCAAAATATTGTTATTATCCATACAATTGCTTCTCTTAGTATATATAAATAATCCATTTTTCTACTCCTCATTTTATTTTTTGTTTTTATAATTTTATTATGCTACCTTTTTTATTATACTATTATTGTTAAAATTTTGCAATATATTTTCTAAAATTTACTATTTTTTGCTATTTTTTATACTATGTAGTCATTATGAAATTTTATTGATTTTATAACAAACAAGTGTCAATTAAATCAATTATGCATATTTTAATATATAACATTTATTTAAGGAGTGGTTAAATTGTCTAATTATAAAATTGCAATTGTTGGAGCAAGTGGATTAGTTGGTAGAACTGTTTTAAAAGTGTTAGAAGAAAAAGCTTTTAAAGGAATTTCATATACTCTTTTTTCTTCTTCAAAATCTGCTGGTTCTGTAATAAAATTTTTAAATCAGGATTATAAATTTTGTGAGTTAAATGAAAACTCTTTTGATAAGCATTTTGATTTTGCAATTTTTTGTGCTCGGAGGTAATGTTTCAAAAAAATATGCGCCTATAGCTGTATCAAAGGGATGTATTGTAATAGATAATAGTAGTATTTTTAGGATGGATGAAGATGTCCCATTAGTTGTACCAGAAGTAAATCGGAGAAGATATTTTTAAACATAATGGAATAATTGCTAACCCAAATTGTTCTACTATCCAAGCAGTAATACCATTAAAAGCAATTGATAATAAATATCCTATAAAAAGAATTATATATTCCACTTATCAAGCCGTATCTGGTGCTGGAAGATTGGGAATTGAAGATTTAGAAAATAAATCAGATGATAATAATTTAAAAAAGTTTCCTTATTCTATTTATAATAATTGTATTCCACACATAGATATTTTTATGGAACATGGTTACACTAAAGAAGAATATAAAATGATTAATGAAACTAGAAAAATATTGCATAAACCAAATTTATCTATAACAGCAACTGCTGTAAGAGTTCCAGTTACTAATTGTCATGGGGAATCTATTAATGTAGAACTTGAAAAAGATTTTGATATTTATGATATTAAACTTCTATTACAAAACTTTCCAGGAATTATAGTTGTAGACAATCCTGAAAAAAATTTTTATCCTTTAGCTAGTAAAGCAAATGGTAATGATGATGTTTTTGTTGGTAGGATAAGAAGAGATTTTAGTGTTGAAAATGGTTTGAATATTTGGGTAGTAGCAGATAATTTAAGAAAAGGTGCTGCTTCAAATGCTGTTCAAATATTAGAAAAATTAATTTCTTAATCCTAAAAATTTAATACTCTTTTGTAGAAATTTGCATTTTTCAATATATAATGGTATAATTAATCTTGAAATACATATGAAAATATGAGGGATTAAAATGAAACCATTTATAAAGGATTTATCCGATAATGATAAAGAATTTCAAGATATTATAAAAGATTTAATTACAAATGATACTGTTCAGTCTATGAAAAAATATAGACAACATTATGAAACAAGTTGTTATGAACATTGTTACTGTGTTGCATATTATTGTTTTTTAATTTGTAAAAAATATAATTTAGATTATAAATCAGTAACTCGTGCTGCTATGCTTCATGATTTATTTTTGTATGATTGGAGAAAAAAACAAGATGGTAGAAAAGGTTTTCATGCATTTACTCATGGAAAACAGGCATATCAGAATGCAAGTAAATTATTTGACTTAAGTGAGAAAGAAAAAGATATTATTATAAAACATATGTGGCCTATAACAATAGCATTTCCAAAATCAATTGAAGGCTTTATTTTAACTTTTGTTGATAAATATTGTGCTATTTCAGAATCTTTAGATGTTTTTAAATCAAGATTATTGATGAAAAAAAGATTACGTTATGCTTATTTACTTTTAAGTTTAATTATTATAAAAATTTAAAATCAGATAAATTTTATTATTTATCTGATTTATTTATTTTGTTCAACCCATCTAATCATTTTTATATCTTTATATTTAGATAAAACTTTTTTATATTTATCATATTCTTCTTCCCACAATGTATCTGGAACATTGTCAAAAGCTTTGAATATTTTTCCGCTTCTGATAAATATATTAATTGCTCTTGTGGAGACATATTTTCATATTGTTCAGCAAATCTATATAATTTATCTAACATTTGGTTTGCCTCAATAAAAGTCCAAAAATCTTTTATTTTTATTCCAAATAATTTGATTTGTAGTATAGCATATGCTACTAAAGCAAATATTACAAATATTAATATATATATTATTGTGAATATTGACATTTTTAATAAACCTCTCTTTAGTTTTAAACTTTGGTACTATTAAATTATACCATATTTAACATTTTTTTGCAACAAAAATTCACTTTCATATTTTTATTTTCTATGTTATAATTATATTCATGTATTTGAATTGGAGTTGGTTTTATGGATGAAAAATTTACAATAACCAAAAAAGCTGGTGTATATGGAATAATAGGAAATATTTTTTTACTTATTATAAAAGCTATAATTGGTTTTATGAGCCATAGTCAAGCATTAATAGCAGATAGTTTTAATAGTGCTGGCGATATTTTTGCATCTTTAATGACTTTTATTGGAAATAAAATAGCAAGTGAACCAAAGGATAAAGATCATAACTTAGGACATGGGAAAGCAGAATATATATTTTCTATGTTTATTAGTATCTCTATGATACTAGTTTCTGCAAAATTATTATATGATTCTGTAATTACTTTATTTTTAGGAAGCAAACTTAAATTTTCCTGGATATTAATATTTGTATGTATTGCAACAATAATTATTAAATTATGTCTTTTTGGTTATACAAAAAAAGCATATAAAAAATATAATAATATATTATTAGAAGCTAATATGAAAGACCATAAAAATGATTGTATTATAACTACATTTACTTTATTATCAATATTTTTAACATTATTTGATATATATGTTTTTGATAGTATAGTCAGTATTGGTATTTCTATCTACATTTGTTATACTGGAATTACAATTTTTATTGAAAGTTATAATGTTTTGATGGATATTAGTGTAGATGATAAAACAAAAGATTTAATATTAGATATCGCAACTAGTTATAAAGAAATTAAAGAAGTTTCTGATATTATTTCTACTCCTGTGGGTGATAGATATCTAGTTTTTTTAACAATTAGCTTAGATGGCAATATGTCTACTTTTGAAAGTCATGAATTAGCAGATAGTTTAGAGAATAATATAAATGGGTTGGAAAAAATTTATAAGACTATAGTTCATGTAAATCCAATATAAAAGTAAAACGACACACATACTACTTTAATAAGTAAGTGTGTCGTTTATTATTATCTTTTTTCTCTTGTTGGGTAATGTGATGCATCTTCTCCTAATTCTTGCTCCGTTGCCTTTATTATGTCTTCAATAGATTCACCTTCTTTAATCTTTTCATCATTACCAATATTATCTTGTAACCTTTCTCTTACTTCTCCTTCTGTAAATACTTCACTTATTTCTGGATTTTCCATTATTTTTTTTACATATTCATCAATTTTCTCTTCACTAATATGTGTATGTCCAGTATTAGGATCTCCATCTATTTCCTGTGTTGTTAGTTCTTCTGGGTTACATCCTGCATCTTCATGTTCTTGTGCTTCTTGGGCACTTCTTTCTGTTCCATAAACACCACTTTCATAATGTCCCATTGCTACTTTCCTTTGCTCAATACCAGTTGCAAATTGTGTATCTTGACCTCTCATTTCATGTGTAACTAAATTATTTGTAAATGGTCCATATTTACCTATGTTTACTTCAAATTTATCTCCAAAATCTTTATCTAATTGAAGAATTTTATTTCCTATTTTATATTCAGATAAAACAGCATCTTTTTCAACATTTCCATTTGTATCAATCTGATATTTACTTTCTATCGGATTATCACCTGAAGCATTATTTTGTTCTAATTGTGGTATATATTTTTTTAATGGTTCTACTTGTCCATTTTTCCCTATTACTACTAAAGCATATATTGTAGATGGATTATCCATTTTTTTGCCATTTTCATCTTTCATTTGTGACATTTGATATGATTCAATTACTCCAATTTTTTGAAATTCATGTGGGATATTTCCCCCTAACCACTTTCTAAGGTTTTCTACATCTGTTGCTCTTTCATCTAAGTCTACTTGTTGCTTTATATTTACATCTTTTTGTGTTATATTAGTTTCTTTAGGTTCATCTAATTCCTCATCTTCTGCGCTTTTATTTTCTTCTGATTCTTCTTTTTCCTTTGTTTGTTCATCTAAATCCTTAACTGTAATTGATTTTATTCGTTTTTCTTCTAATTCGTTTTCTTCTAAATATTCAACAATTAACTTATTTTCTTTTGCTTCTTCTTCTATTTGTTCTAATTCTATATTATTAATTTTTTCTTTTACTTCATCAATAATTTGTTTTATTTCATCTTTACTTTCTGCACTTAATTCATTTTCTACAGTATTAATTCTTTGTAAATCTACTTCTATAAATTTACTGTCTTTCATTACACTTGGGTTATATACACCTATTAGAACTCCATCACTATAATATTCATAAGTTCCTTTATTGTTTTTTAAAATTGTTATTTTAATATAATCACCATTATCTAAATTTAATATCATCTTTTTTCCTCCTTAATGATTTTTGCTATTAAATCATAATCTGAATGTCCTGTAATTTCACATTTAACCAAATTATTTATTAAACCTTTATATCCTTCATTTTTCATATAAACTAATCCATCTATATCTGGAACATTATTTAATGTTCTCCCAATATAATATTTTCCATCAAATGATATATCTTCTACTAACACATCAACTATTTTTCCAATTTGTTTTTCCATTATTTCATTTGATATATCTCTTTGTGCTTTCATTATTTTATTATATCTTGCTTTTTTAGTGTTTCCATGAATTTGATTTTGCATTTTAGCAGCTCCGAGTACCATCTTCTTTTGAATACATAAATGTTCCTAATCTATCAAATTTGGTATTTTTTACAAACTCTAATAATTCTTCAAAATCTTTTTTAGTCTCACCTGGAAATCCTACTATTAAACTTGTCCTTAAAACTACATCTGGAATTTGTCTTCTTATATTTTCTATTAATTCATTTATTTGTTTTTTTGAGGTTCTTCTATTCATCTTTTTTAGAATACTATCTGATATGTGTTGTATCGGTATATCAAAATATTTTGCAATTTTAGGATTTTTTGAAACTAAATGTATTAATTCTTCTGTTATACCTTCTGGATAAGCATATAAAAATCTAATCCATTTTATTTCACTTATTTTACTGATTTCATCTAACAATTCAGCAAGTTTGCTTTCCCCATAAATATCAATTCCATATTTAGTTGTATCCTGTGCAATAATAATTACTTCTTTTATTCCTTTTTTAGCAAGCATTTTGGCTTCTTGAATAATATCTTCTTTTTTTCTACTTACAAATGGTCCTCTAATATATGGAATTGCACAATATGTACATCTATTACTACAGCCTTCTCCTATTTTTATATATGCATAATTTTTTCCTGTTGTAACCATTCTTTCTAAAAATTGTTCTTGTTCTGGCATAGGCATTTTAGGAATATCTAGAATTTTTTTACTTGTTTTATTTTTACTCTTTATAACTACATTTCTTTTTATTAATTCCTCTATCATATCCCATAATTTATCATAATCATCTAGTCTAATAAATAAATCTACTTCTGGAAGAGCTTTTATCAATTCTTCATAATATCTTTGTACTAAGCATCCCATAACAATTAGATATTTACAATTATTTTTCTTATATTCTGCCATTTCTAGAATAGTATTAATTGCTTCTTCCTTAGCTGTTTCAATAAATCCACATGTATTAATAACTATTATTTGTGCATCTTTTTCATTATTTACTATTTCAAAATTATGATTTTTAAACATTCCAATTACTACTTCTGTATCAATTAAATTCTTACTACATCCTAGTGATATAAATCCTACTTTCAATATTAATCTCCCTTTAATCTTTATGACTACATATATGTTTTCTTGTTAATTCCATTAAGTCTAATTTTGTAAAACCTTCTACTTGTGTTTTACTTCTATCTTTTTTTAATTCTTCTCTTAAGAGTTCTTCTATTAATTTTTTATTTTTTTCATCTTTCATATCAATATAATCTATAATAATTATTCCACCAATATCTCTTAACCTTAGCTGTTTTGCAATTTCGATAGTTGCTTCTCTATTCACTCTACATACTGTTTGCTCTAAATTTTTATTTCCTGTATATTTACCAGTATTAACATCAATTGCCGTTAATGCCTCTGTTTTATCTATTGTAATAAATCCTCCACATTTAAGCCAAATTTTTCTACTTTGTAATTTTTCAATTTGTTTGGGTAAATCATAAATATCTATTATGTCTTCTTTTTCTTTTAGCTCTATATTTATATTTTTAAATTCTATATTCTCAGTTTTCAATTTTTCTAATTCATTTTTTGTTTCTTTACTATTTACTGTTATTTTTTGAATCTTTTCATCTGCTAAATCTGTTAACATCTTTTCTATAATGCTTTCACTCTTATATAATAATTTTGCCTTATTCAACTTTGGATTTATACTTGTTTGAATAATATTATTCCATTTTGCTTCTATTTTCTTTATATCTTCTATTATTTTATCTTCTTCTTTATTTTCTGCTGAAGTTCTAATTATAGCACCATTACCTTCACTTAAATTTTCTTTTACTATTTTTATTAATCTTTCTTGCTCTTTTTTATTTTCAATTTTTTGTGAAATTGTTATAATATCTGTATTTGGAAGGAGTGCTATATATTTACTTGGTAAATTTATATGTGTTGATACTCTTGCACCTTTTTGCTCATTGCTATCCTTTTTTACTTGAACCAATATTTTCTGATTTGGTTTGACTACATCTTCTATTTTAATATTTGCATCAAAAGTTTCTTTTTTTTCATCTACTTGTCGTAAAACATCTTTTAAATGTATAAAACTATTTTTTTCAGTACCAATATCTACAAATGCTGATTGCATACCTTTTATAACATCTCTTATAATTCCAACATAAATATTTCCTTCTTTTCTTTTTGAATTATAATCTTCTTCATAGTATTCTATTAGTTTTCCATTTTCTATTAATGCAATTACTTTTCCTTTATTGTTTGTTTGTAATATAATTTCTAGCATTTTCTACTTGTCCTTTCTTGTTTAATTAAATTTATTCATTGCTATATCAATTCCATTTTTTATTATTTCTATTACAGCATCTTTTGCTAAATCAGTTCCCCTATCTAATAATTTTTTATTTTCATCATCAATGGCTCCTAACACATATTCAATCAAATTTTCACCATTTTTTGGCATACCAATTCCAACTCTAATCCTTTTAAAATTTTGTGTGTTTAATTCATGTACAACTGATTTCATACCATTGTGAGTACCAGGTCCTCCTAATTTTCTTAGTTTTATAGTTCCTGGTTCAATATCTATATCATCATAAATTACAATTAAATTATCTATATCTAATTTATAGAAATTCATTATTTCTTTTATGCTCTCTCCACTTAAATTCATATAATTTTGTGGTTTTAATAAAATAACTTTTTCACCTTCTATTATTCCATTACCATACAAGCCTTTAAATTTACTTTTTGTTACTTCAATTTTATATTGTTTAGCTATTTTATTTATAGTATTAAAACCCATATTGTGTCTAGTATTTCCATAATCTTGTTCTGGATTTCCTAGTCCTGCTATTAAAAACATTTTTCTCACACTTTCTTATTTTTTTCTTTATCTATTTTACCTTCTTTTTTGCTTTTTTTCAAGTATTTATATATTTTTTCTTTAACAGAAAAAGAATTTTCAATTAATCACTAGAAAATTCTTTTCATTTTTAATTCCTATAAATCTTTACATATTTTCTGATAAGTTTTCTATTTCTTCTTTTGATAATCCTGTTATATCTTGTATTTCTTTTGTTTCCATATTCTTTTCTATCATTTTTCTAGTAGTATTTAAAATAGCTTCTTTCATTCCTTCTATTTTACCTTCTTTTAGTCCTTCTTTTTTACCTTCTTTTAGCCCTTCTTTTTTTCCTTCTTTTAAACCTTCTTTTTTATATTTTAAAGTTAAATCCAATAACATTTTCGTACAAGGACTCATATTATCCTCCTTTCTCATATAATATTTTTAATTCCTATAAATTTTTACATATTTTCTACTAAGTTTTCTATTTCTTCTTTTGATAATCTGAATCTATGTCAAGTTTTTGGACACAAAATCGTGTAATTTTTATGCTGATATTTTTTCTACTTCATAAGGTATTT